>NZ_JAEINN010000026.1 GCF_016342405.1 Maridesulfovibrio ferrireducens
CGCAAGGACTTTATTTTAAAAAAAGACCCGTACATGAAAATGTACGGGTCTTTTTGCGTGCTTTGATTGGGGGAGTTATAGAATTTAATTTTTAGCTCTCTCTAATGCCATTTTTAAAAAGTTCTTTAAGACAGGAACAGCCTGATTGTATGAAACCTTGATTTCTGGGTGAAACTGAACTCCATACCTCATATTGTCTTTGCGTCTGATAGCCTGAATATAATCTGATTTAGCTATTACTTCATAATTATCCGACAGACTGTAGATCGCCCAACCATGAATCTCCGGAGCTATGAATGGGGTTGGTATTTTTTTAAATATGGGATCTTTGATTTCAATATTAATTTTAGTCCGGTTTTGTTGTGGCCTCATTGCGGATATGTCTGACCAGCCCATTGAGTGTACTCGAGTATAGCCATATGCAAATGCATTCATTTGGCAACCGGCACAAATACCTAGAATCGGAATTGGAGCCTCGCGTACCAGTTCATATTCACCATTGTATTCAAACATAGGAAGTTCATTATAATTAGCGTTATTTCCGCTTAATATTATTGCGACAGGTTTGTTTGGTAGAGCATTATACATTGCCATATTGGCCTTCCAAAATGGAATTTGTACAACAGCAAGTTTTGGTTCAAGCTCAGATATTCTTTCTGTAAGGCGGGTGAAGGTAAAACCGTTACGTTGATTTCCAATGACAAGAACATATGGTTGAGTGGGGATATTTGGGATTTCAGGTTGAGCCTGTGTAAAAAGCATTATTTCATTAAGAGCTGGTGCATAACCTTTGAATTTTGTGATTTTAAGTCGCCAAAAACGCGCTTTATGTGGCGCAAAATCTAAAATACTTCTATAAGTGTTAGAGTTTTTTACGTTGGCGTTATGAATTTTATTCCAGTTTAATCCATCATTGCTCGCTAACCAGTGAAAGTCAGTAAGCCAGCCATCCGTGTTTTCGAATTCTGCGAGTAGCCAGATTTTACTGATTTCTTTTGATTCACCCAGATCCAGTTCGATCCATTCTGAATTTGGTCCCGGAGGTGATGCTCGCCATTGGCTGTTAAGACCAGCATCACTATAATCGATAAGAAATTCAGGATTGGAGCCACTGCTGGTTTTTACGGATTTAGGGTAGACACGTTGAAAACCTGAGTAATGATCATCACTTTCTGAATCTATATAAAATTTACTGACAGCCCACGGTCCTTTATGTCCGTTAGCGTCTACAGCCCTAACTCTCCACATCCAATGTTTTTTATTAACAAGCGGGGAATTTTGTTTGATCTGAAGAGCGCTGACCAGACCATTACTTTCAGGAAGATTGAATTTTCGTAAATTGAGTGAGTTAAAAGAATCAGATAAATCAAGCTCAACTTCATATATTTTAGGGAGGGCTCCACCTTCTGCGTTTTTGAAAGATAGGAGCGGAGTGGTGCGGGTAACTATAACATCAAGACTTGGATTCGTATTGAGAGTAGGCATTCCAGGTCCGTCAGAGGCAATAGCGGTTGATAAAAAGCAGAATAACATCAAAATAGAAATTGATATTTTTTTCATGTCTCCTCCATAAAATGGTTGTTTTATAGAAGAGGAACATAAAAATAAGGTTATATCAACGAGGTCTTTTATCCCGGTGTTTTGTTTTAATAATTATTTTATAGAATAATCAAGTTCTGCCTGAATCAAACGCAAGACTTCATAAGGATAATTACCGGATAAAGTATTAAAAATGGGGTTAAGCTGCAAAAATCCTTCTTCTTTGTATAGAGACATTGTGTCTTTTAAACATTCAATTTCGGAATTTGGATAATTCAAAATATCTTTGATTTCAATTTTACCAGCTTTAACGCAAGCGGTTAGATGGCTGTATATTGTTGCAGGTTTTATTTTTCTTTTTTCTGCAACTTTGTCTATGTCTTGTAAGTCTTCAAATAATTCTAAAGTTTCAAGTGCAGAAGGTGGAATTTCAGGTTCACTTTCTTTTTGATGTGTTGGAACCGTTTTAAATTTAGATTCAGGCATCGGTGCTAAATCTGTCGGCCGTCCATGTTCATCTTGATGCTGCATAAGTATTTCAATAATGGCGTTGCCATATCTAAACACTTTTTGATCTCCAAAGCCGCTGATAGCGTATAACTGATTAGTTGATTCCGGGCGGTAACAGGCAAGCTCGAGTAAGGTTTTATCAGGAAATATTATAAACGCTGGAACTTGTTGTTCTTTTGCAAGATCATTGCGAAGGGTACGTAGATCATCAAGTAAAATTTTTGCTTCGGGAGTTGTTAGAGAAGGACAATCCTGTCCTCCGATGACTAGTTTGATATTTTTTTCTTTCTTGCTTATTTTTTTAGCAATTATTGGATCTTTGCGTAGATCGACAGTTCTTTCCTTTCTTAAAACTTCCCAACTTGCCGCATTTAATTTCAGGCTTCCGTATCCTTCAATATCTACATCCAGCAGCCCGTATGATACTATTTGGCGGTGAATCGAAACCCATTCATCTTTTGTATATTCAGTTCCTATTTTGAAAGTACTTAACTTGTCATGTCCCTGACTTAAAACTTTGGGAGTCTCTTTTCCCAGCAAAACGTCAATTAAGTGGTTCACTCCATACATTTGTTCAGTTCTATAAACATTTGATAAAGCTTTTTGTGCCGCGATCGTTCCGTCAAATTTTGAAGGTGGGCTTAAACATGTAAAGCAGTTGCCGCACGGTTCTTTAAGTTCTTCTCCGAAATATCCAAGAAGTGCCTGTCTCAGGCAGTTTGCGGATTCGCAATATGTCAGCAAGGCGTTTAATTTCCTAAGTTCGAGAGCCTTGCGCTCTTCGGGAGCATTGCCTGACATTATCATTCTGCGTAAAAAGCCGATGTCACCGATTCCGACTGACATCCAAGCTTCGGCAGGCAGTCCGTCACGTCCGGCTCTACCAGTTTCCTGATAGTATGCTTCAATACTTTTGGGCAAATCAAGATGAGCTACAAACCTTACATCCGGTTTATCAATTCCCATTCCGAAAGCGATGGTTGCAACCATAACGATACCGTCTTCAGACATGAAACGAGCTTGATTTTTTTCACGGGTCTCGGCGGATAATCCCGCATGATAAGGTAAAGCTTTTATTCGTTTTTTGCAGAGCCATTCAGCTGTTTTTTCGACTTTTTTACGGCTCATACGGTATACAATGCCGCATTCTTGAAAATGATCAGTTTGAATAAAATTTAGTAACTGAACCTGTTCGCCTTCCTTGGGTACAACAGTATAACGGATATTCGGGCGGTCAAATCCTGTCGCAAAAATATCGTCTTCTGTAAAAGAAAGCCTGTTCAGAATTTCTCTACGTGTCGGTCCATCCGCTGTCGCAGTCAGTGCCAGCCGCGGAACATTCGGGAACCTTTCGGCAAGAACATTCAGACGCAGATAATCGGGTCTGAAATCATGCCCCCATTGAGCAACGCAGTGCGCTTCGTCAATAGCAATCAAGGCAATATTAAGTTGTTCCAGCATTTCTATAAAGCCGGGCTGGCCGAGCCTTTCAGGCGCTATATATAAAAGGTCGAGTTCAGATTTATGTAAGCTGTTTATAACTTGCGCGGCATCTTTTCCTTTCACTGAGGAATTCAGATATTCCGCACGAACTCCCATCTGTTTAAGCGCAGCAACCTGATCCCGCATGAGCGCGATAAGTGGAGAAATTACAATACCCACACCTTGGCGCAGTATTGATGGAATTTGATAACATGCTGATTTACCGCCGCCGGTAGGCATGAAAACAACAGCATTTCTACCAGCCATCACGCGGGATGTTACTTCTTCCTGAAGTCCTGTGAATTTCTCGTAACCGTATGTTTTTTGAAGTACGTCCAGCGGGGTGCGCATGAAATGTTATCCGTCAGGTTGTGGTGATTTGAAATAATTATGAATAAACAGCCGGGCTTTTTAGTGCGTGAGATATTTTGCCTCCTATTCGTATTAAAGGCAACCATTGATGATTTAGGCCTTTTTTGCGGTATGTAATTGTTTTTTAACGATATTGTAGTAATTAAGGTGTTAATTAGAACATGAACACTCACTATATTGTGTAAACTTTACTCAAAAAAGATGGACAAGTTTTGCTGTTTAAGTATTCTGAAATCAGGTTAAATTTTATATCATGCGTTAAATTGTTGCTCTATGGCTGATTAAAACGGTGGTTGAATATGGATCACAAGTATAGTGGTGAAGTTCTTTCTGTTCGCGGCAGTGTTGTGGATGTTCGTTTCTTTAATGAAATTCCTCCTATGTTGTCGGTTTTATATGCGCAGGGAGATCGAAAAGTTACTTTGGAAGTCGCTGATCATCTGGACCTTAATACTGTTCGGTCTATAGCTATGACTCCAACAGGCGGATTGCCGAGAGGTGCGTCTGTTTACAGTGAGGGAACAACTTTGATGGCTCCGGTGGGGGAAGAACTTTTGGGTCGGGTTTTAAATGTTTTCGGCGAACCTGTTGATGGGCAAGAGCTTCCGGAAAATTTAGAATACAGGTCAATTCATAATGCTCCGATTGAACTTTCACAGCGCGTTGTTTCCGAAGAAATTTTCATGACTGGAATTAAAGTCATTGATCTACTTATGCCTCTTGAAAAAGGCGGTAAAGCAGGGCTTTTCGGAGGAGCGGGAGTTGGTAAAACCGTTCTCATCACTGAGTTGATCAACAACATGGTTGGCAGGCATAGTGGTATGAGTATTTTTTGCGGGATCGGGGAAAGGTGTCGTGAAGGTGAAGAGTTATATCGGGAAATGAAGGATGCCGGCGTTCTCGATAACACTGTTATGGTTTTCGGGCAGATGAATGAGCCTCCGGGGGCAAGGTTTCGAACAGGGCATACCGCACTGACCATTGCCGAACATTTTAGAGATGATCAGGGCAAAGATGTTCTACTGTTGATTGATAATATTTTCAGATTTATTCAGGCGGGTATGGAGCTTTCAGGTCTTCTTGGGCGCCTCCCGTCACGCATGGGATATCAGCCGACTTTGGGAGCAGATCTCGCTGAACTTCAGGAGCGTATTTCAAGTAGTAAGTCAGGTGCAATTACATCTATTCAAGCTGTTTATGTTCCTGCTGACGATCTGACAGATCCAGCCGCAACTCATACCTTTTCTCATCTTTCATCTTCTATTGTGCTTTCCCGTAAACGTGCCGGTGAAGGTTTTTATCCGGCTGTTGATCCTTTGGAATCCCGCTCTATGATGCTTTCTCCCGCAATTGTGGGACAGCGTCATTATGATGTAGCGCGTGAGGTCCGGCGGACACTCTCCTTATATGAAGATCTTAAGGATATTATCGCAATGCTGGGACTCGAAGAGCTTTCGCGAGAAGATAGGCTAATTGTTTCGCGCGCGCGTAAGTTAGAAAGATTTATGACACAGCCTTTTAATACCACCCGTCATTTTACAGGTATGGAAGGCAGAATTGTTGATATAGCAGATACGGTCACAGGCTGTGAGCGTATTTTAAATGATGAGTTCAAAGAATCTTCCGAGCGGACATTTTATATGATCGGTTCCATAGAAGAGGTCGTTTCTACGGAGAAAAGTGGTGACTGATGAAGTTTAAAATTATGTTACCCTCAGGAATTTTTCTGGACTGTGAAGCTGACAAGATTGTTGCCGAATGCACTATTGGCGGTTTTTGTCTGTTGCCGAATCATGTTGATATGGCAACGGCACTTTCTCCAGGTATTCTGACTTATTACCATCAAGGTACGGCTATAAGTTTGGCAGTAGATGCCGGTATACTGATCAAAAAGGGGCGATTGGTAAGGATTTCATCACACGCCGCAGTAAAAGGTGAACTTGGTGAGTTGGAATTGGAAGTGGACAGAATGCTTGAAGATGCTTCGGAAGCGGAAAAAGCCGCCCGGACGACTGTGGCTAAACTTGAGGCTGGATTCATTCGCAGTTTAATCGAGGTGGAAACAGTATGAGCCCTGATCAAAAAAAGCGTTCAGATGATTTCAAGCGGAATATTTCGACCAAAGAGAAACGCAGAATTCGTGCGGAAAAAAAAGGTCAGGTCGGAACTTTATCCGCTTTTAGTTCTATGGGGGTTGTGGGGTGGACGGTCGCCTTGCCGACAGTTTTTGGCGCTTTTTTAGGGGCATGGATGGATTATATGTGGCCCTTCAAACTCAGCTGGACGCTTACAATGCTTGGGGTTGGACTTTTTACAGGATGTGTTTTTGCGGGAATGTGGATGAACAGGGAGAAAATAAAAATTATTAAAGAGAGAGAGGGAGCTGGGCCAAAAGAGTCGGAAACAAAAGAATCGGATAAAAATGATGAGCAATAATTATCTATTACTTGTAGCCTTTTTCTTAGTCGGCGGTTTTGCAGCGATCCTTCATTTTGGAGGACTCTGGCTTACAGTGCGATATTTGCCGAAAACCGTTCGCCCTCGTCTTTTTTTCTGGTCAGGGTGTTTGTTGCGATATGCAGTTACCCTGCTTGTTTTCTTGTGTGTCATGAAACAGGGCGGCGCTCCGCTGGCATCTGCATTTTTTGGCTTTTATCTGTTACGCACTGCGGCGTTGTCTAAATATTGTTCAGCGGAGAAATCAATTATTCGTAACAGCAGGAGGACTCCGTGGAAATAAGTCCGGATCTCACTGTTTATTTCAGTTATGAATTTATAAAGTTGAATGACACTCTAATCTTCACTTGGATTGTCATGTTCATACTTGTGGCTTTTTCGTGGCTGGTAACGCGCAGAGTTACTTCTGCATCGATTATATCTGATAATCAAAATTTTCTTGAAATTCTGGTAGATGGATTACTTACTCAGATTGAAGGGGCGACAAATCAGCATCCTGAAAGATTTTTGCCTTTGCTGGGAACTCTTTTTATTTTTATTTTAGTTTCAAATCTTCTTTCCGCTGTGCCCGGTTTTTCACCTCCCACAGGTTCGCTTTCTACAACGACGGCTTTCAGCCTGATCGTATTTTTCGCCGTCCCTTATTACGGCATAAAAGAAAACGGACTTGTGAATTATCTTAAAAGTTATGTGCAGCCGTCTCCGCTCATGCTTCCCTTTAATGTCATAGGTGAAGTCAGCCGGACTTTTGCTCTTGCTGTGCGTTTGTTTGGAAATATTTTAAGCGGAACAATGATGGGCGCAATTCTGCTCGTGATAATGCCTCTTCTGGTTCCTGTTATTATGCAGCTTCTCGGGCTTTTGATAGGAGTCGTTCAAGCTTATATCTTTACGGTTTTAGCGGCGGTATTTATTGCTGCCGGATTGGAAGTTCATTCTGAAAGCGGTCAAAAAGTGTAAAGGAGGAAAAACATGGAAACTCTCGGCTGGATTGGATTTGCATCAATTATTGGTGCCGGAATATGCATGGGGATAGGCGCTATCGGCCCTGCCATAGGTGAAGGAATGGCGCTTTCAAGAGCGTTAAGCGCAATTGCGCAGCAGCCAGACGAAACCAACACTATTGTAAAGTTTCTTTTCGTAGGGATGGCAATGGTTGAATCAACGGCTATTTATTGTTTTGTGCTTGCTATGATTTTGCTTTTTGCAAATCCTTTTTGGAACTTTTTTATTGAGAAGGCAGCAGGTTAATTATGCTTCTTGATTGGTTCACTGTTTTTGCGCAGATAATTAATTTTTTCGTTTTAATTTTTTTGCTAAAGTTGTTTCTTTACGGCCCCCTTGTAAAAGCTATGAAGAAGCGAAAAGAGCGCGTGGCTGACGAAATGGAGCAGGTACGCAAAGCAAAAAGTGAAGCGGATGAATTAAATAAATCTTTGCAGGCAAAACATTTAGAGCTTGAAAATAAAGCTTCTGAAGTCATGACGGAAATTCATTCGGAAGCCGAAAAATGGCGTCAGCAGGCAATGATTTCAGCGCAAAAGGAAATTGATATTCAGCGTGAGGAATGGCTGTCTGCCTTAAGCCGCGAAAAGGATGTAATCGCTTTAAATTTGAAAAAACGGATCATGGACGAAGTTACTTCTGTCGCATCCCGCATAATTTTAGATTTATCTGATTCAAATCTTGAAGAGCGGGTTGTGGCCGGATTGCTTCGTATTATTGAAATGGAATCGGTTAAAGTTGATTGCAGGGAAAATGAGATCATAATCCGTACAGGATTTGCTCATGAAGGAGTGCACAGAGAAAAAACTGTCATTATGCTGAATAAGCTTTTTCCTGACTGCGCAGAACATATTTTTAAAGTTGAACCTGAACTCGGGTTTGGAATTGAACTGGTTGCAGGCGACAGGAAATGGGAATGGAATCTTACATCATACGTAGGTGACTTGGAGAAGAATATTCTTGAAGAAATTGCAAAGAGTCCGTCCGGAGTAGAGTAATGGGTTTTCTAAGCGATAATCTAGATCAGGCACTAGGAGCCGTGGAAAGGGGACTGGATAAAATGGATTACGATCCAGAGTCCCGCGAGGTGGGCAGAGTAATATCTGTTGCACGCGGTGTTGCGCAGGTTGAAGGGCTTAAGTCGGTCCGTTCAGAAGAATTACTTACGCTCGGGGATGGCATTCAAGGGATGGCTCTTGACCTTTTACCGGATTCTATAGGTGTTGCTCTGTTCGGGAGAAGCTCAGGGCTCAGTGCAGGAGATGAAGCAATTCCGTCTGGAACAGTTTTAAGCGTACCTGTCGGCGAGGCCCTTATCGGGAGAATTGTTGATCCGCTTGGAAATCCTCTTGATGACGGACCTGCTCCGGATACAACAGAAACCCGTCCAGTTGAATGTGAAGCCCCGCCGATTCTTATGCGTGCTCCGGTTGATACGCCTATGGCTACAGGGCTTAAGGTGGTGGACACTTTAATTCCCATTGGTCGTGGACAGCGTGAACTTATACTCGGAGACAGGCAGACGGGTAAAACCGCGATAGCTCTTGATGTTATACTTAATCAGAAAAAAGGGGATGTCGTTTGTGTTTATTGCGCTATAGGTCAGCGCAGCACGTCTGTTGCCAGAGTAATATCTTCTCTGCGTACACATGGAGCAATGGCTTATACTTTTGCAGTCGTTGTTGACGGGGATGCTCCGTCCGGCTTGCAATATATTGCTCCTTACGCCGCAACGAGCATGGCTGAATATTTTATGGAACAGGGGCGCGATGTTCTGATTATTTATGATGATCTGACTCGTCATGCACAGGCTTACAGGCAGTTAAGTCTGCTTATGCGTAGACCTCCGGGGCGTGAAGCTTTTCCCGGTGATATTTTTTATATCCATTCAAGATTGCTTGAAAGATCAACTCGGCTTAGTCCGAAACATGGCGGCGGGACTATTACCGCATTGCCTATTGTTGAAACCGAAGCTCAGAATATTTCTGCGTATATTCCGACAAATTTAATTTCTATAACAGACGGTCAGATTTATTTGTCACCAGTGCTTTTTCAAAAGGGATTACTGCCTGCGATTGATGTCGGAAAATCCGTATCAAGGGTTGGAGGGCGAGCGCAGCCTTTAGCCTATCGTAAAGTTTCCGGTGATTTGCGGCTTACTTATTCGCAGTTTCAAGAGCTTGAGGCTTTTGCCCGTTTCGGAACGCGGCTTGATAAGGATACCCGCAAAAGGCTTGATCATGGGGTTCGGGTCAGAGAACTGCTTAAGCAGGATAGATTTTCTCCGCTGAGCGCATCAGAACAGCTTGTGATTCTCTGGGCTGTATCACTTGGTTTGCTTGATGAAATTCCGCTTGAAAAGATCGGTGAAATTCAAGATTTCATTTTACAAAAAGCTCATGAAGGTTTTGCTGATTTTGAAAGAATTCCTAAAGCGGAATCAAAAGACGGAATATGGGATGAATTAAAAAGCAGTATAGAAAAGTATATTGAACTGTGGAGGGAAATCAATGCAGGCTCTTGAGGCTGTAAAAAAGAAAATTTCTACCACTAATGATTTACTTTCCGTTGTTAAAACAATGAAAGCATTGGCTGCGGTTAACATCCGGCATTTTGAGAATGCGGCGCAGGGTGTCGGGGAATATGCGGAAGTTGTTGAAGACGGCTGGAATGTTTTTTTCAAAAATGCCGGAGTAATTCCGAACACAGGAAAAGGCAAGGTTGCCGTGTTGCTTGCCATTGGTTCCGATCAGGGAATGTGCGGTCAGTTTAATGAGGTTTCAAAGCAGAAAACTTTGCGGGTGATTGATGAGCTTAAGTCCGAAGGTTTCACTGTTTCGTGCTGGACTTGCGGAGAAAGAGTGCACGGAGCTCTTGAGGGTAGTGGGGTTATTACAGATATTAATTTCAGAGTTCCGGGAAGCTTACGCGGAGTTAACGGCGTGGTTAATGAAATTGAACATAACCTCGAGAAATGGAAAAGAAAAAAGGATATGCACAGATTCAGCATTGTGCATAATCGATTTGCACCTGATGGTTCAAAGGTTGCCGTAAAGCATATCCTTCCGCTTAGTATAAGATCAAAAGGCGCGCCGTGGGAAAGTCGGTCTTTGCCCATGACAAATATTCCTATTACCGATTTATTTTCGACGCTTTTTTTGGAATACATTTATATTTCAGTTTACGGGGCTATCGTGCAATCTCTTGCCGCGGAAAACAGCTCAAGGCTGGCGGCAATGCAGGTAGCTGAGAAAAATATTATAGAGCATGTGGAATTGCTTGAAGCGGACTACCGCAATACTAGGCAGGGAACTATTACGGGTGAACTGCTTGATATTGTCGCGGGGGTTGAGGCTGTTTCTGGTGGAAAGTTTTAAGGCCCGCTAAAGCGGGCCTTTTTTATGCGAGGTATTTGAAGGTGTGAGGCTTAAGGCAGTTATTAACTTTCCTGTACAGCCTTGGGGGCAACGTACTTTACGAGGAACAGAGCCATAGTGGCTACGGCTGCTGCAATCCCGATCAGTATTGAAGTGTTCAGACTAAGTTCGAATCCGATTTTAGCCTGCATGATGAATGTTACAACCACTGCTGTCATGAAGGTGGCAGGGATGGATGCAATCCAGTGCAGTTTTGCGCGCTGTCCCAGGTAAACAGCTGCGGTCCAGAGCACCAGCATAGACAGACATTGATTTGAGAATCCGAAGTATCTCCAGATTGAGGTGAAGTTCTGAGTGGAAATTACATATCCAAGAGCGAACAGAGGAACCGCAATTAGCAGACGTTTGATTGCAGGGCCCTGATCAAGTTTGAATGTTTCAGCTACAATAAGACGTGTGCTGCGGAATGCAGTGTCGCCGCTGGTGATGGGCAGGATAACAACAGCGATGATTGCGAAGATTCCGCCTACAGGTCCGAGAAGTGCGTTTGCAGCCTGTGAAACTACAGCAGAAGGGCTGCCGGAGGCGATAACAGCGTTCATAGCTTCAGGGGAGTCATAGAAAGACAAACCTATAGTACACCAGATAAGCGCGATGACACCTTCAATGATCATTGCACCGTAGAATACTGAACGGCCTTCTTTTTCATTTTTTACACAGCGAGCCATAAGTGGCGACTGTGTTGCATGGAATCCGCTGATTGCTCCGCACGAGAGAGTGATGAAGAGCAGAGGCCACATTGGTTTTCCGGTGGGGCTGGTGTTAACGGCAAAGTCAAGGTTAGGCAGAAATGCGTGATCACTGAACATGAGTGCAACTGCAATTGCGATAGTCATGACCAGTAACAGCGCTCCGAAAAGCGGATAGAGTTTTCCGATAAGTTTATCAATTGGAAGAATAGTTGCGAGGAAGTAGTAAGCGAAAATACAAGCTACAAGGATTCCGGTGTTGATTCCGGTCAAACCTGTGAGCAGTTTTGCGGGGCTGAGAACAAAAACTACGCCGACAAGCATTAACAGAACAAAAGCGAATACGCGCATAACGTGGCGGGCAGGCATTCCAAGATATTCACCTACAAGCTCAGGGACGCTTGCTCCGTTGTTACGGATGGAAAGCATTCCACTGAAATAATCGTGAACAGCTCCGCCGAAGATACAACCGATTACGATCCAGATAAGGGCGGCAGGGCCGTAAAGTGCGCCGAGAATAGGTCCGAAGATCGGGCCGATACCGGCAATGTCCAGAACCTGAATGAACATCAGTTTCCATTTAGGCATGGGCATGTAGTCAACATCATCACGCATCGTGTAAGCAGGGGTGGTGCGGTTACCGTCCGGTCCGAAAACATTATCAACAAATTTACCGTAGATAAGGTATCCGACAATCAGGGATGCAACGCAGGCAAAGAAAAATAGCATAAACAAGACCTCCATCTTTTGTGCTGAATGAAAATTATGCACCTTTCTGACATGAAGGGGGCGGCAGGTTCAACAGTTCATGCTTGAAGTGACTAATTCGGTGTTTGAAATGACATTCAAAATGCCGAATCAGCTTATTGTTGTTTGAAAGTCCGTTTTCCGGAGTTGATTTCGCAGTTTTGGAATTTTAAAACTGACACAGGTCCCTTCGTTCAGTTTGCTGGTGATTGTTATTTTACATTGCGGGCCGTATATCTGCTCGATACGCTGAATGCAGTTGCGCACACCTATTCCTTCCGCGCATGATTCGATTTTCTTTTTTTCAACGAGCTGATCCAATTTAGTCTGACTCATTCCGACACCGTCATCTTTTATTGAAACGCTGAGTTGTCTTCTATCGCATTGAATAGAAATAGTAATTTGGCCGCCTTCTTCGCGTCCCATTATGCCGTGTTTCACACTGTTTTCTACCAGTGGTTGAATGATCAGCGGCGGGATGGGCCAATCTTCGCATTCTTTTTCAACAGTAATATCAACTTTAATGCGGTCTCCGAAGCGGGCCTGTTCAATTGCAAGATAGCTTTTGAGCTGGTCAAGTTCCTCAGATAACGGAATGTAGCCGCGGCTGCTGTCCAGATTCTTGCGCATGTATGAGGATAGCTCAAGGAGCAATTCCCGCGCCCTGTTCGGATTTGTACGACAAAAAGATGTAACTGTATTTAAAGAATTAAATAGAAAGTGAGGGTTTATTTGAGCTTGAAGGCGACGAATTTCCGCATGAGCAAGCATCTGTTCTTTGATTTGAATTTCTTCAAGTTCCAATTGTGTGGAGCACAGATTGGCGAGTCCCTTGGCTATTTCAAAGGAAAGCAGATCTAGCTCTTTCTTTTTTGTTCCGTAAAGTTTTAAAGTTCCTAAAATTTCACCTTTTTTATGAAGGGGAACAACCGCTGCGGAAGTGAAAGGGCAGCCTCGATGGTTACATCCAATTTTTTCACTTGAATCCAAAAAGACAGGTTCACCTTGGGCAAGCGCATTTAAGGTGGAAGCTGTTCTGATTTTTTTACCGGGAAGGTGATGATCGTCACCAACTCCGATATGAGCCAGTACATTTTTATTGTCGGTAATTGCCACGGCTGCAACAGATACATTGAAAAATATTATTTTGGCTGTTTCCATGGCAGATTCCATGGTTAAACCGGAACGAAGATGTCCCACCGTGAGGTTGGCAATGTCCAGAATTTGTTGCGCTTGTATGGAATCGCGCTTGGTGCCGTAGCGAAAAACTATGTTGATAACCTGTGCAAAAATCGCCGCACCGAAAGTATTTAAAATAATCATGGGCAGTGCGATCAATTCTACAAGCTTTAATGCTTCGGAATAGGGACTTGAAAGGTAGAGGACCATGATCATATGGATGATTTCGCCCACAAAGGCTAGACCTGCGGCGGCTCGCCAGTCCATACGGTTGGCGAGTTTAAGAGAAATTAATCCGGCTGCGGTGCCTTCTAAAACTGTCGCAAGTCCGCAGGGAACGGCGCTGAATCCTCCGAAATCTATTAAAATGCGATGACCTCCGGCTATAAGTCCGGCGCCGAGCCCTACTAATGGTCCGCCGAATAAGCCGCCGGTGATAACAGCCATTGCCCGTAAATTTGCTACTGATTGAAATACGAAGTTGCCGCCGTACGTCCCGAGTATTCCGAAAACTCCGAAAATGAGTATTTGTGTGGCAATTGTTGCCTTGGGTGAAGTCTTACGGAATCCTATTTTATGGATAGGTGTGATGGTGAGCAGAAGAAAAGCTCCGGCTACGATAAGGCCGAATCTTTCCGCAAGGGTGATGATCAAAGTTTCGGGATTCATATCTTAAATTCTCCGCATACAGAGCTATGCAAGTCCGAGTCTTTCGCGAAAAGATTTTACGCGGCCTTTACTGATTATTACTTCATTCTCTTGAATATTATTCATGGTCAGAACGTATTTTCCATTAAACCACGGCGCAAAATCCCGGACATGGGTCAAGTTTACAAGTTCGCCTCGATTCGCTTTGAAAAAAGGTTGTCCTTGGAGACGCTCTTCCAGTTTGTCGAGAGTCTTATCTCCGTAGCAGGGGAAAATATCTTCGGCTGTGTAAACCATGATTTTACGATCTTCCATTTTGCATAAAATTACGTCGGCAGGCTCAAGAAGGAGTATACGTCCATTTCCTTCAACTGAAATCCGCAAAACGTTGTGCCCCAACCCCATGCCGCTTAGTAATGCGTTCATGTTGGGAACTTCAATTTTCTCAGTGCAGTTTGCAAAAAGCAGGCAGCGGACCCGTTCAAGACTTTTGGAAATCCGTTCTTGCGAGAAGGGTTTGAGAATGTAGTCGACGGCGTTTTCTTCAAAAGCCCGCAGGGCGTATTCATCGTAAGCTGTGGCAAAAATCACGAGCGGCGGATTTGGAAATTGCATAATTTCCTGCAAAACATGGAAACCGTTTTTGCCGGGCATTTGAATGTCCAGAAAAACGAGGTCAGGTTCTTCTTCCTGTATCAACTTGATGCCTTGAGTGGCGGAAGTTGCGGTCCTTATGATTTCGATATCATTGAACTCTGACAGCAGGTAATGAAGCTCATCCAGCGCAGGAGCTTCGTCATCTATGAGAATACATCTGATTTTCTGTTTTGCAGTCATGGTCTGTCCTCTTATTGTAGATTTCGTAATACCTTTTCGCGTCTGGATTTGACAGTTTCTTTTAAGGTCTCCACATCTATAAGGGTAAAAGCTCCGGCAGGGCAAATCTGTACACAGGCTGGTCCTTCTTTTCTGTCACTGCAAAGTTCACATTTCTGCGCATAAAATTCAGGAAGCTCCGAATTGTCATTAGAGCGCGGCAGACTTTTATCAAGGGGTAAAATATTAACAGCTCCCACGGGGCAGGCTAGTATGCACATTTTACAGCCGATACAATTTTCTTTGCGAATGTGAACCACTCCGTTCAGATAAACTATCCCTCCTGCGGGACAGGCTTTGGCACAAGGAGCGTCTTCGCACTGACGGCATTGTATGGGCATTGTTATTTCAGGATTCGATATTAAATTTAAACGGGGATTAAATGCCGCGCGCAGTCTTGCCGCTTCCGGGATAGATAGCTCGCTGTTTGCGGATGCGCAGGCAATTTCACACGCTCCGCACCCGATACATTTACGCGGATCTGCAATAACGAAGGCTTTCATTTTATGCGTCCTGTTTTCCAAAAACGGTGTGCAGCAATTTATGAGAAGTATGACCTAAAGGTTCGCCTAGAAACTCAGTGTATGCTTTTTGCACGTCAGGATTTTCATGTGATTTGCGAATTTTAGAATTTTTGTCATGTGAGTACATGGATTCTTTTCTGCACCGATAGACTTCATCCCGTTCAGTCGGCAGCAGCACTTTAGGCTGACCGCCTCCGCTGATACATCCAGACGGGCAGCACATGACTTCCACAAAATCTACCTCTGCGTTACCTGCACGTACTTTTTCTAAAAGCGGCGCAACATTTGTAAGTCCGGCTACTACCGCGATTTTGAAAGTCTGTTCACCCATGGTCATGGAAGCTATGCGGAAACCTTCCTCGCCACGGACAAAAATCAAATCTGTTTCGGGTACTGGTTCACCTGAAACAAGTTCGTACGCTGTGCGAAGTGCTGCTTCCATAACTCCACCCGTAACTCCGAAAATATTTCCTGCTCCGGAGTATGTGCCGAGCGGTTTGTCGAAATCTTCATCAGGCAGTGATTCGAAATCAATTCCTGCTTCGCGGATCATGTATGCCAGTTCACGTGTAGTTAGAACAGCATCAACATCGCGGTGTCCTTCCATGCTCATTTCAGGCCTGGCGCTTTCGAATTTTTTGCAGGTGCAGGGCATAACCGCAACACTGTATATTTCTGTGCGCTGTTTGCCGTTAATGTCTGCTCCATAAGTTTTAAATAATGCGCCGGACATTTGCTGAGGTGATTTACAGCTTGAAAGATGTGGTAATAAATCAGGATAATTAAGCTCCATATAGCGCACCCATGCTGGACAGCATGAGGTGAACATAGGAAGCGTTCCGTTATTTTTAACGCGTGAAAGAAGTTCGTTTCCTTCTTCCATTATGGTGAGGTCCGCGGCAAAATTTGTGTCATACACTTTGTTGAAACCGAGTCTGCGAAGCGCGGCGGCCATTTTACCGGGGGTGAGGCTTCCTGCCTTCATTCCGAAATCTTCGCCTATAGAGACTCGTACAGCCGGAGCACATTGAACCATCGTAAATTTGTCTGATTTTAGTGCGTCTGAAATTTCGAAGACATCACCCGCACAATAAGCGGCAAACAAAGGTTCCGTTGTTGATTGAAACATACCGCGTTCACGAAGTTTATCTGCGCGTGGAGTTTCCGGTTCATCTAAAATTGAAGAGTAAGCACTGCATGTCTGCACACATTGTCCGCAAAATATACAGCGGGAAGAGTCAATCTTATGCGGCTCTCCATGAATTCCGGAGATTGCGTCTACGGGGCATACGTCTTTACAGCGACCGCAGCCAGTGCAAAGTTCTTCATCTATTATGATAAGTTGTTTTGATTTGGACATGAATATTAACCTTAAGAAAAATTTTGTGAAGTGTTTAGAAAACTCATAGCCGCTTTAATGTTGCGTTCCCGTTTCATGCGGGAAGGGTCTATTAAGCTCAGTGCCTTTTCTGGGCACACTTCAACGCAGGCAGGTCCTTTTTTTCGATCAGAGCAAAGGTCGCATTTTCCGGCAAAGAGCATGGGCACTTCGTCCATTGAAGTTTCACCATTTTCGCATAGAACAGCCTGCATCACGGGAGCGCCGTTTTTATATACAGGCAAAAGTTCAATTGCTCCGAAAGGACAGGCAAGCATGCAGGTTTTGCATCCTACGCAAAGCTTTGTTTCAACGACAATCGCGCCGTTTTTGCGGCTGATAGCGGAAACAGGACAGCAATTGGCGCAAGGGGCATCTTCGCAGTGGCGGCATTGAACGGGGATGGTTATTTCAGGAGTCTGCACAACGTATAAACGGGGCAGAATAGGGGCGCTAAGTGCTCCTGCTGTGAATGCCGGACCAGACGAATGAGCCTGAGAGCAGGCTACTTCGCAAAGTTTACAGCCGATACATTTTTCAGGGTCAGCTGCTATAAAATGGTTCAGGGAAGAAGACATATATTCCTCATTGTAATTATTTATGATGCAAAAATATTATGCACTGACGTTATTGATATCGTATGGCTTTGCCGGATGTTTTTCCGCGCTGCCTGCTCTAACTTTTACAGCACATACCTTAAACTCAGGTGTACCTGTTTCGGGATCAGTGGCACTGTTGGTGAGTATGTTTCCCGGGCTTTCGCTGAAATGAAAGGTTATAAAGGTCAGTCCTTCGGGGACTCTTTCAGTAACCTGCGCCCGCGCTCTAAGCTCACCTCTTCGGGATGTGACAACCACATAACCGTTATCTTCGACTCCGAAGCGTACAGCGTCTGCCGGATTTATTTCCAGCATTTCTTCCGGTCGAAGTCCATCCAGTCCCCAGCATCGGCGTGTCATTGTTCCGGTGTGGTAATGGGCTGTTACTCTTCCAGTCGTTAGAACTAAAGGGAAATCAGCGTCAGGCAGTTCGGACGGTTCTTTATAATCAGCGGCAAAAAAAGAACCTTTGCCTCGTACAAATTTATCAACATGCAGGACCGGGGTTCCTTTGTGATCTTCGGAAGGGCACGGCCATTGTAATTTTTCATTTTCTAACCGGGAGTATGTTATTCCGCCATAACTTGGGGTAAGCGCGCGCATTTCATTAAAAATATCTTCTGGAGAATCGTATTTTGTTTCTATTCCCATGCGCTTAATCAATTCAGCAAGTATCTGCCAATCGGGTTTGCTGTTTTCGATCGGATCAATCGCTTTGCGAATAAGCTGAACTCGACGTTCCGTACTTGAAAAAGTTCCGTCCTTTTCCGCGAAAGTTGCACCAGGTAAAACCACATCCGCCAGTTCTGCCGTTTCAGTAAGAAAAATATCCTGCACAACCAGAAAATCAACAGCTTCAAGGCAATGTTTCACATGGTTGATATCAGGGTCACTGCGCATGGGGTTTTCGCCGAAAACAAATAATCCTTTCACTTTACCGTGTTCAATTTCATGCAACACTTCGGGGATTGTAAGCCCTGTTGTTTCGGATAGTTCAACTTCCCAAGCTCGACTGAATTTTTCACGTACTTCCGGTAAGTGTACTTTTTGGTAGCCAGGAAAAACGTTCGGCAACGTACCCATGTCGCAAGAACCTTGAACATTGTTCTGACCACGCAGGGGGTTAACACCTGTTAAAGCTTTTCCCATGTTTCCTGTGAGCATAGCAATATTTGCGACACTGCGAACATTATCAACACCGGAAGTGTGTTGAGTTATGCCCATAGTATAATATGTAGCAGTTGTGCGGGCTGTGCCGATTATGCGGGCCGCTTTGTAAATAAGCTCTGCTGGAACGGTCGTGATGGTTTCAGCGTATGCCGGAGTATAGCGCATGGCGGTGGCCCGGAATTCTTCATATCCTTCGGTGCGTTCCGCTATAAAATTTTCATCCGCCAGCCCTTCGGTAATCAGAACGTGAGCAAGTCCGTTAAGCAGGGCTACATCCGTTCCGGGTTTCAGTCTAAGCCAGACATCCGCATGTTGAGTAAGGGTAATTGCACGCGGGTCGGCAACAATAAGCTTTGTTCCACGCTGGACTGCTTTCATCATGCCCATCCCTATAATAGGATGGCATTCTGTCGTGTTGGTTCCGATTGCAAAAATGGCATTACCCGTGCCCATCAAATCCAGTTCGTCAATAGAATTAGTCATTGATCCGCTTCCGAATGATGCAGCCAGACCGGCTACAGTGGGAGCGTGTCAGAGTCGTGCGCAGTGGTCGATATTGTTAGTACCGATGGCTGCGCGCATGAATTTTTGCATGAGATAATTTTCTTCATTGGTGCAACGGGCCGAGCTGAATCCGGCAATTGAATCGGGTCCGAAGTCTTTTTTGAATGACTTGAAACGCTCAATGATAACCGAAAAAGCTTCGTCCCAGTTCGTTTCAACTAATACCCCGTTTTTGCGGATAAGCGGGGAATTTAAACGATCTGGATGGTGCACAAAATCAAAGCCGAAATGCCCTTTGGCACACAAACTGCCTTGGTTAACTGAATTACCCATATCAGGGGTAACTCCGGTAATCTGATTGTTTTCTACTTGAAGATGAAAGTTGCAGCCTGATCCGCAATAGGGGCAAGTGGTGAGTATTTTTTTCATAATTTAATGGTCAGCCGTGTGAGATGGGCTATATTTATAGGATACGCTTTGAATGGGCAGACCATAGAGACGAGTTTGGAAGGGATGCAAGGATTTTTTTGAAAAGTTATGATTTGAGTGCTGTTGTTATAATGGTCGTTGCTTTGTATCGGTTGGGAGCTAAATGTCGAAAAGTTCCGCCATGCGCTTATTCATGATGTCTTCAATGACGGAAAGGATCGTGGATGTTGTAGCAATTTGCGTGTCTGAAAATTCATCCAGTTGATTTAAAAGGTCGTTGAGGTGGCGTTCATGAAATTCTTCATGAATTTTGAAGGCTTCCCAACCTGAATCGGTAAGAAAAGCAAGTGTTTCTTTTTTGTTATTTGTTGCTGATCGTTTCTCTATCAATCCTTTTTTCATTAGTTTTCCAACCATTTGGGAAGCTGCACTTCGGGTTATCCCCATAAGCTGTCCCAGTGTGTTGATATTTATTCCTTTATTATTACCGATTGTTTGAATTGAGTGAACTTCGGACGGACTCAGCAGAAGGGTCTCACCGACAGGAATGGGAAGTTTTTCGATACGCATGTGTTTGTTAATGATGCGTTTTAGTCTACGGGTCATGTGTCGAACGGTTTCTTCTTTGGTATTCATGTTTATATTTGTAAAGTTTCTTTACATTCTGGTCAAATAAATTCTTATTTAAGTCACCTGTTATTAACGTATAAGATAATTCAATTCAATTAATATTGTTTAGATGCTTTACAAAAGTTTTAGCCGGAGGCTATGCTGGTTATTACCTAAAAAGGAGAAAATATGACTACTGAAAATTTACGCACAATATGGGATCGGAAAGCAGAAGATCACGCCACCGGGAGAGAATGCAGATCACAAAAAAGAAGCTCTCAATTGTATCACGATAGTTGGTGGCGCTACATTCAGCCGCTATTGTCTCATATCCCCAATGGCAGGATACTGGAGGCTGGGTGCGGTACAGGACGATGGGCTGAACATTTAGTTCCCATGGGATTTGATATGGTCCTTTCGGACTTCTCTCCGAATATGCTCGTAAAAGCTCAGGATTATGCGGAGGAAAAAGGTTTTATTAAGGGAGTAAGTTTTGAGGAACTTGATGTCTGCGACTTGCACACGCTTGAAAGTGAAAGCTTTGATATGGTGATTTCGACCGGAGAACCTATTACCCTGTGCTCCGATCCGCAGAAGGCGATCAGTGAATACTGCCGAGTGGTCCGTCGGGGCGGTTATGTATTGTGTGATGCCGGTAATAGATACCGTAGAGCCTATGATAATTTTCGTGCATCTCCATCCGAACAGGTACTTCAGATCCTTGAAACAGGTGAGTATGTTATGAACAACGGAATGAAGCTTCATCTTCTTGGTCCAGGTGAATTGACGGCCATTTTCGCGTCTCAAAATATGGAATTATGTACATTGGCCGGAGTAACTCCGATGTTATGTTTTCCCCCGGATCCAAAGCTTGAGAAGGGTATGGAAAACGATGCAACGTATCAGGCAATGATTACCATGGGACAAAAATATGCCGAGCAGCCGGAAATGATCGCGTTAAGCAGTAGATTGATCGCAGTAGCTCGAAAACCGTAAGACTATAGCGAGTATTTATTGTTATTGCGAGATTTGTTTCGTTAGTTCTTATCTTTTTGCGCGATTAAATGGATTAATACTCATAAATATTTGTATAAAAATCGGTATGCTCTTTGCAAAATGCTTGATGGTCTTAATTCAGCAAAAAAGCGGAGGGTCATTATGAGTATTAAGGGGAAACTGTTATTGGTTTTTATTTGTATTTTATTAGGATTATTCAGCATTTTTGGAGTGAATTTTTACGGCGGGATATTGATTGAGCAAACTAGAAAAATAGAATTACTTGCTAATCAAGGCACGGCTGACTTGCTTCAGGCTAGAAGGCAGGAGAAAAATTTTATTTTGCGTCGGGAAGAATCATATGGGGAAAAAACAAAAAAGTATTCACAACGCGCTGGAGAAACCCTTCAAAAAATAGCTTTACTGCAACCGGAAATGGCTCAGCGATGCAGCGATGCAATGCAGCTTTTAACTAAATATGAAACTGCCATGTCTAAGGTTGTTGATTTATACAAGCAGATAGGCTTGACGATGAATGATGGATTGAGATGGCAGTTTATTTTAAATGCGCGAAACATGGAAAAGGTTTTCAAGGAAAATGAACAGGATTCTGAATTCGTAGTACTTTTGTTGCAAATGCGGCGCCACGAAAAGAACTATATCATTCGAGGTGATGATAAATATTTGAAGCGTGTTGATGACATTGCGTTGAAGCTTCGTGACCTTGTTAACGCGCACTACCTTGGCGAGAAAGCAAAGGTTCAGCTTAACGCCTTAGATGGCTATTTAAAAACATTTGATGAATATGCAAGGTCAAATAAAGCTGTAGCTGAACAGAACGCTGATCTTATCAAGGCAGCTCGAGCACTTGAACCTGTCTATGCCGGTATTGCCACTGAGAGTGCTGCACAGTCGCAGCATGATGCAATGTTTACTAAATATTTAGTAATTGGAATTGAAGTTTTTGTCGGACTGGCAATTCTCGGTTTGCTGCTATGGGTAATGTTTTCTGTAACCGAACCTCTTAAGCGTTTAAATGCTTTTGCTAAGGGGGTTGCAGCAGGGAATTTAGATGAAGAGCCTAAAGGAAGCTTTTGTGCAGAGTTGAATGAATTGCGAAAAGTAATGGTTGGTATGGTCTCTAATCTTAAATCGCTTATCAATGAAGCTAAAGAGATGGAGAGTGGGGCGATTCTTCAGGCAAAGGCCGCCGAAGTCTCTCGGGATGAAGCTCTAGAACAGCAAAAGTATGTTCAGTCTCTTGTGGAGAAGATGGGAGAAGCAGCAGTTAAAGCTGATGGTGTAGTTAGTGAACTGATAAATGCTTCTCAAGAATTACAGTCCCGTACAGAAATTATTGCTACGGGAGCTGGAGTTCAGCAGGAACGCATGGCTGAATCGGCATCAGCTATGGAAGAAATGAATTCTACTGTTCTTGAGGTTGCTCGCAATGCAGGCGATTCATCAAAGGCGGCTTGTGAGGCTAAAGAAGAAGCTGGAGATGGGATCATTGTGGTGCAACGCGCTGAGCAATCAATGTTAAAGGTTGCTGAAAATGTTTCTATTCTGGAAGAGGATATGTCCAAGCTGGGATCGGATACGGATTCTATCGGGCATGTTATCGGGGTTATTAATGAAATTGCGGATCAAACTAATTTACTGGCTTTGAACGCTGCAATTGAGGCAGCCCGCGCCGGAGATGCTGGTAAGGGGTTTGCTGTCGTCGCTGATGAAGTTCGAAAACTTGCTGAGAAGACAATGCAAGCCACCAAAGAGGTTGAAGCTCGTATTGTCACTATTCAAGATGCATCGCTTCGAAATGTTAATGGAGTTAAGCAAACGTTGACTTTTGTTGATTCAGCTAATCAGGAAGTAGCTAATTCCGTGAATGTTTTCCAAAAAATTCAAGCTCATTCGGATGATGTCGCAGTACGCATAGAAGGGATTGCGGCATCAACACAGCAGCAGTCAATAGCCTCAGAGCAAATCATTAGTGCTGTTATTGAGGTTACTCAGCTTGCATCCAATTCGGCTACAGCTGTAAATGAATCAGCACAGGCTATTTCCGGGTTGACTGTTTTAGCAGAGAAATTGTCTGTGATAATTGGTGATCTTCGCAGTGAAGGAAAAGACGCCTCTTTAGATTTGTGAAAGAATTGTAATCATGCATAACTTGCTTTCATTATGCCAAATCGTGCCATTGTTTATTTTGCGACATTTTACATGGTTTTATTTAGAACTAATACACTGTAATTAAAGGTTAAAAATTACTAATTATGGTGTTTGTGAAAACTGGCACATGTGGCATAGCCTATGCAGTATAAATCGTAATTCCCTAAGGGAAGCATAATAAACGATTAGGAGGAATTATAATGGAACTTACTTTTTCCACTCATGGCCGGTCTTGTGATCTTGCTTTACATCCAGTGTCAGAGAAAACTGTCCGGAAAATTAATCAATACGGATCTGAAGTCTATTCTATGAAGCCTATGGATTGGTGGCGCAAGGGCAATACCACCACATGGGGAATGCGTATTGATAATGAATGTGTCATTCAGGTTTCTCTGGACGACAAAAAATGTGAATTTGACCGGAATTTAATTACTGCTACTCCCGTAAAGATCAGGCGCAGAATGTACTTGGACAGCAAGGCTAAGTATCTGTGTGTTCTAGGATATGATAATGAAATGTGCAAGTTCTCATGGAAGTGGGATAATATAAAAGAATTCGATCCAAGTAAGTTTGAATTTATGGTGCATCAATGGGATAGGATTATGGGTGAAGATAATTATTTTATTCTTGATGAAGTTAGATACGATGGACAGTTCGCCAACAAGCACGACTGGTGTGAAGCTTCAGGTTTTACGCTTGTTCCGCCAAAGGTGATAGATCTGGAAGAGGTTAGACAGGAACTTTCTCAAGGTTCGTTAGAACATAGAGGAGAACCTTTTCCTTCTCCTAAGGTTTTAGCCGGCACAGTTTAAAATACCTAGATTCAACTAGTAAGTGCAACTGTTGTTTAAGTCTCTAAATACTTGATTTGGCGTTTTAAAATCAAGACAT
>NZ_JAEINN010000027.1 GCF_016342405.1 Maridesulfovibrio ferrireducens
TTTTCCGTTTGCTGGTGGGCTGAATCTGATGGGACTGAAGCTATTCTCAAAGACGGCACAGTCAGATGTTTCACTCGCGGAACAATATTTCATATCTTCGAATGGTACGGCTGGGATGGCAAGACTCCAGATAAGGGAATTAAGCTTTCTGCTGGTGAGATAGCGAAAGGAATTAAAGACCGCGAAGCAAAGTTTGCATTCAAGGTTTTCCCCGGTCCTGCTGACTCCTCTATTTACACAGAAGAAAACAAGAATTGCATAGCTGATGATATGGAAGATGCTGGCGTTACTTGGCAGAAAGCAAATAAGCGTCCCGGTTCTCGCGTCAACGGATGGGAGCGTATTCGCCAACTGCTTAAAGCTTCCCTGCAATCCCCGCAAGAGGACGCAGGGATGTACGTTTTTTCAAACTGCCACCAGTTTATCCGCACTATTCCGACATTGCCGCGTGATGAGAACAATCCTGACGATGTTAACACCAAAGCTGAGGATCACATTGGGGATGCAGTCCGTTATCGTGTTCTACGGGATTCCGTAACTGATGGGTGGGATATGTCATGATGAGATCTACCCCAATTAAACGCATTATCGATCCAATGACCAGAACGACATACTACAAGGACATGCTCACTACTCGCGAATTTAAGCGGATAGTAGGCGGTCTTGCTTGGCCCTACGGCAATTCAAAAGGGCATGCTGTTGTTCTGGGTGAGATACGCAGGAAAGACCCTGAACAGCATTGTCACCATGTTTTCATTCTTGGCGAAACTAGAGCCGAAGATTTTCAAGAGCTGCTTTCTCGTGTTGCCATGCTTCAGGACCGCACGTTCTGTAAGGAGTGGATTACTCCTATGGATAATAACAATGTGCTTCTTGTTGACGATTTCAACGAAGAGCAGCGTTACATGCTCCGCAAGGCTCCAGTCGAACTGAACTCGCCGCCTCAATATGATCGTTCTGAGAAGAAAGATATTTTCCGTTTTTATAATCAGCTTGTAGCTAAGAGAGCTTCTAGTCGTAAAACTCTGAACTTTGGCGAGAGCGATGTCGCAAAGCACTACTCATCCCTTGAAAAAACTGACCTGAAGAGACACCTGGAAGAATTTCCAGTTGTAGCTTCATTTCTCTATGCGCTGGCGGAGTTAGATTTGAACAATGATAACTATCGCCAGTTTAATATGACCTCAAACGCAGCAGATTCAGTAGCAGGATATTAATAATGGAAGAAAAGACAAACACATCTGGTTCTGTAGATGCCCTCGGTTCGATCTTGCGAGCTGAGTTTGATGAGGTTGCTAATCGTAGACAGCTTTATGAAGAACGTTGGTTACGAGACTTGCGTCAGTATAAAGGGGTTTATGATCCTGAAGTTCTTGCTAACATTGGAAAGAGCAAGTCCAAGATCAACTTAAGAATTTCCAAGGTTAAATGCGATACCAGTAAAGCTCGGCTAATGGATTTGCTTTTCCCTGCTAACGGGGAGAAGAATTTTTCCATTTCTCCGACTTCGGTTCCGACTATTCACCCTTACCTGATTCAAGAAAGAGCTGCCGAGCTTGTAGAGCAAGGCATAGCTCCAGAAGATATCGATGAGGATGCAATCCTTAGAGAGATTGCAAAAGATTGTTCTGATGCAATGATGAAGGAAATTGCTGATCAACTCACCGAAGCACCCGGTCGACCTTCGTATCGTGCTGTTTGCGGTAATGTCATTGCTCAGTCTTTCCGCTACGGAACTGGCGTATTAAAAGGGCCGCTTGTTGAGAAGCGTGTTCGAGGTCGATACGAGATTGACCCGCAGTCTGGCGAATGGTCGATGAATAATCACGAAGAAGCTGGCTTACGTCCATATTACGAGTTCGTCCCGATCTGGAATATTTATCCCGATATGAGCGTTTCAGATTCCCGCAAAGTAAATTTCGTTTGGCAGGACCATTTAATGAGTCCGAAAGAGCTGCTTGACCTCGGCAATATGCCGAACTTTTCTATGGATGTTGTGGTGGAATATCTCAAGAGCCACAAAGCTGGTGATGCTGAACCTAAACAGTATGAAAGCGATTTGCGCTTAATGGGTGAACTAGAAACCTCTTCTCCTGATTTAACCGGAAAATTCCGAGTTTATGAACGGTGGGGATATATTCAAGGTCATCAGCTTGTAGGAGCTGGCATCAATATCCCAGAAGAGCAGCATCACGAATCCTTTCCTACAAACGTATGGATGATCGGCAACAGAGTAATCAAGGCCGTTATCGCTCCAATCGAAGGGATTGAAATCCCTTACCATTTTTATTTCTACGACAAAGACGAGTCTAGTTTCTTCGGAAACGGGATTCCTACTGTCATGCGTGATTGCCAGGTCGGAGTAAATGCCTCGGTCAGAATGGCGGTAGACAATGCCGCTATCTCTTCTGGCCCTCAGATCGCAGTTAACGTCAGAGCCTTGGCTGACGGTACTGACTTTACAGACATTCATGGTTGGAAACTTTGGCCTTTCAAAAATGATAGGGACGTAAGATCTGCATTCGCCGCTCATGACATGCCCTCCCATACTAATGAACTACTTGGCTTGAGTAAGATGTTTTCAGAGTTCTCAGATGAACTCACTACTCCCAGATATATGCAGGGTGACAATAACGCTGTTCGTGGAGCTGGTGACACAGCTTCCGGCCTTTCTATGCTCATGGGCGCGGCAAGTGTCCCGGTAAAAGATCAGGTCAAAAGCTTCGACGAAGATATCACCAAGCCTTTCATCAAGGGCATGTACCACTGGAATATGAAGTTTAATCCAAAGCAGGAAATCAAGGGAGACTTTGATATTCTGGCTCGTGGTTCTTCTGCTCTTATCGCTAAAGAGATTCAAGGACAGCGCATGAGTCAGGCCGTTGCAATTACGGATAATCCCCGATTCCAAGGACGAGTTAAAGACGAAGATCTTCTTGAAGAAATTTTCAAAGCTATCGACCTCGATCCTGAATTGCTCCGTGACGACAAAGAATATCGCGACTGGCAGCAACAGCAAATGACAATGCAAGCAACAGCAGAGGTCGAAGCTAAGGTTCAAGTCATAATGAGTGAAATGGAAAAACAAGGAATGGACCCTCAAGCCGTTCTTGCTCAAATGCTTGGTGAAGCGGTTCAGCAACAACAGGGAGATCCTGCTCAGGAGGCAGTAACAGCATGAGGAATGAAAACGACTTAGCTCTTTTAAGGGGAATCTACAGCACAACCCCAATTATGGCCGTTCGTTCATACGTTGAGCAGTTGATTTTAGATAAACGTGAACATCTTGAAACAGAAGAGAATCAACAGGAAATATTCCGCCTTCAAGGGCAGATCAAAGCCCTTAAGGATATATTAGAGGACATTAAGCCGGTTGAAAACAACGTGGTCCAGCTCTCAGGAGCATACACATAAATTACTAATTGTCGGCCCCCGCGAAAGCGGCCCGGAGGAAAGAACAATGCTTACAGAAGAAGAGATTGCAGCAGAAGAAGAATTTGAGAACGCGTTTTCAGGTGATGATGGAGCTTCCGAAGAGTCTATAAATGATGATTCGGCCTCCGATGATGATTTTAACTTGGATGAAGCTGACGAAGGCTCGCCGGATGAAGATCCCGCCCCTGATCAGGATGATTCCGCAGAACTGAGCTTAGAGAAAAAAGCCCACGGCTATGACTCTATGCTCGGAAGACTTGAAAAGGAAAGAGCTGAGAAAGCTCGCATTCAGCAAGAACTTGAATCTTTACGCGCTCAACAGACTGTCACCCATGTCGAAGACTTGGCCCCGGCAAATCAGGAGCAGCAGAAAGTTGGTTCTTTTGAAATTCCTGAAGAGCTTCAAAGTGACCTTGATGAAATCGGAAAAGAAGACCCGCAGTTAGTGGCCCTCTTCGGAGAAGATTCTGTTGATGGCAAAAGGTTACGCCAAGTTCTTGAGGACTACGGCCCTGACATGGCGGCAATTCAGGCGGCCTCTTTGCATACTGCCCGTCAGATTGGCGAACAGGGTAAAGAGATCAAGGCCACAGTTGAAAAAACTGAAACAGATGCCCATGTCTCACAGATTTATAGCGAAGTTCCAGATTACAAGGATCTGACTACAAATCCTAATCGCGCTCAGGAAAGTGTGGAATACCACCAAAACCTCCGCGAATGGGTTTCAGGGCAGCCTTACAATGTCGCAGCGAAGCATTTTCACGCGATAGAACAGGGAACTCCGCAGGAAGTCGCCGCATTATTGAAAGAGTTTAATTCGGCAAAAGGATCAGCATCAAGCTCAGTCAGTGAAAAGACTCGGCAGGATGCTGACGCAGCTCTGGCTGTTAAATCAAAAAATACCCCGCTTCCAAAATCCAAAGGTTCAAAGGACGATTTTGATGCCGGATGGGATGAAGATTAAGCGGGTTTACTCTCAGGAGAATAAATTATGGCTACTATGGTTTACGGTGATATCTCACCTCGTACAGCAGGGAAGGCTTGTAAAATCTTCCTCAAAAGAGCAACTCCGCTTATTTTGATTGAGCGTTTTGCTCAGGGCCGTCCTTTAGAGAAAAACAATTCTAAAGTGCAGGTTTTTAGACGTTACGAGTCTCTTGCTCCAGCACTTACTCCTATAACTGAGGGCGTAACTCCCGCAGGTAAGACCGGAACAAACACTGATGTATTTGTCACTCTTCAGCAGTACGGCGATTACGTCGAATTGTCTGATGTTATCGCGGATACTCACGAAGACCCCGTTCTTCATGAATACATGGGCATTACCGGCGAACAGGCCGCTGAAACTGTTGAACTTATCAACTACGGCATTCTTAAAGGCGGGACTTCTGTTTTTTATGCAAATGGTGCTGCCCGTAACGAAGTTAACACTGAACTGACTCTGGCTACTCAGCGCAGATCCCTTCGCGGCATTCTTGCTATGAACGGCAAGCGTCACACTCAGTTTCTTTCCGGTTCACAGAACTATGAAACTCGCCCAGTCGGTCCTTGTTTTATCGGTCTTTGTCACACTGATTGCTCCAGTGCCATTCGCGATATGGCTGGATTCGTTCCCGTTGAAAAATACGGAACTCAAGATCCTCTCCCCGGCGAAATCGGTGCGGTTGAAGAAGTTCGTTATTGCGCTTCTTCTCTCTACGAGCCTTTTGCTGATGCCGGGGGTGACAAGGGAGCCATGATTTCTACAACCGGAACTAAGGCGGATATTTATCCGGTTATTTATCTCGCTCGTGATGCTTTCGGAGTTGTTCCTCTCAGGGGTAAAAAAGCGATTGTTCCTATGATTCTTAATCCTAATGTGCCTCGCGGCGGTGACAACCTTGGACAGCGTGGTTCTGTTGGTTGGAAGACCATGTATGCAGCTGTCATTTTGAATGACGCTTGGATGGCTCGCGCTGAGTGTTGCGTAAAGCTCTAAACAAATAAAATAGCGGGAGGGGGAAGGCTCTCTCCCGTTTCCCAAGGAGGGAGTATCCATGGCTCAGAAAACTAAAGCAGAACTTGAAGCTGAAGCAGAGGCGAAGGTAAAAGAAGAACTCGAATTGAAAGCGAAGGAAGAACTTAAGGCGGAAGCGAAAGCCGAAGCTAAAGCTGAATTTGAAGCTGAAGCTAAAATTAAGGCTGAGGCAGAGGCGAAGGCAAAAGAAGAAGAACCTGAGCCTGAACCTGAAGTCGAGAAGCTTCACAAAATCATTATTCCCAGTTCTGCCGAATTTGATGGAAAGAAGGATGTTTTCCTGAATGCCAACGGGCGCAGGTTCCAGATTCAGCGTGATGTCGAAGTTGAGGTTCCGAAAATTGTAATTAACGTCCTAAAGGATGCCGTCAAAACTGAACAGGTTACAGACGAAGCAGGGCGTATTGTCGGTACTCGTAACGTTCAGCGTTACCCGTTCCAGACACTTTAAGGACTAATCATGAAAGCCAAAGAAATTTTCTTGCTTGTTTCTTCCAAGCTTCAGGATCTTGAGGGCGGTGTTGCTACACGCTGGCCTTGGGAGATTACGGAAGGAAAGCTATCGCTGACTGATGCGTTTAATGCCGCAGTCAGAAATATTGCTCTACAACGTCCTGACGCTACAGCAATTACCGAATCTATCAAATTGCAGGACGGGGTGAAGCAGGTTTTACCTGATCCGGCAAATGGAAGCGGGGCGAGCAAGAAAGCTCTTCGGCTTATTGAAGTAATTCAGAATATGGGCTCGGATGGAAATACGCCTGACGAGCCCATAATGCTTACTTCCAAGGCGGCTATGCAGCTTGGCGGCTGGACGACTACTAGCGATGATATTGACAATTACGCTTATGATGCCAAAGAGAACCCCGATATTTACTGGGTTCAGCCTGGTGTTGCTGTAGGCGCATTAGTTTATATTTCTATGACTTATTCCGCTGAACCTGACCATATTGATGGATCTGATGACGATCTGCCTATTTCTCCTACATTTAGTGGTCCGATTGTCCACTGGATGATTTACGAGCTTCTATCTGGTGACAGTTCTACGTCTAGTATGGCCACGGCTCAGTTTCATTTTAGCGCATTTTATCAGGCTCTTGGGGTGAAACTTAAGGCCGATCTTTATTATCCTAAACAGATTCAGGTTGTGAAGGAGTAAGCAGTGGCAACATCACCATGGAAAATTCTTGTCGGTTATGTGCAGCCTGAAGTCGCGACATGTCCAAAGGGAACCATCATCAACGAGATTCGCAGGGCTGCAATTGTGTTCTGTCAACGGACTCAGGTTTGGCGTGAAGAGCTTGATCCCTTATTTTTCCCTGCTGGCATTGCTTCTGCCGAGCTTGAACCTCCGCGCGGGGCCAGAGTGTGCGAAATCCTAGTTGTGACGAACCTGAACGGCGGTGTGGCCTTGATTCCTGAAATTCAGTTCAGTTCAACGAATGACAATCTTGATTTAATAGATACGCCGACTCTTGATACCCAACTTTCAGTTTTAGCGGCCCTTAAACCGACATTAGCATCAGATGGAATGCCCGAAGGCTTAATTGAAGATTGGGGCCAGTATATTGCTTACGGAGCTATTGCCAGTTTGAAAGCGATGCGTGGTCGTGAATGGGAAGATATCCCCGGGGCGCAGATTAAGAATGAACTCTTTGAAGACGGTATTGCCTCTGCAAAGATCAAAGTAATCACAGGTGGAGCAAAGCGTTCTCTCACAGTTAAAGCAAGGAGCTTCGGTCAATGAGCGTCCCTACCGTAAACGTAACTATTCAGGTCAATGACTCCCTCGGTAATCCGGTTGAAGGAGCAAGGGTTTCTGCAAAACTTACAACGGCTGACAAGTATCTAGGCTTTGTTGTTCCGCAGTTAGCTGAAACTATTTCTGATGTAGATGGAGCTTCGGTGCTGGCCTTGTTTCCGAATGAGCTTGGAAGCGAAGGAAGTGAATACGATTTCAAGATTCTTCTGCCTACAGGCAAGTCTTTAAAATTTCCGGCAGTTATCCCGAACATGGATTGTAATTTGTTCGAGATTGCCAATGTTCCGCCATATCCTCGTGGATATGTAGGGGATGTTATCACTGTTCCTGTTATCGCTGCTCGTGATGAGGTTCTAGCTTCTGCGGCAGTCGTAGCTCAGTCTGAGACTAACGCTTTAGCTTCTGAGAACAATGCTTCTCAGTTCTCCGCTGACGCACAGCAAAGTAAAAGTGATGCTTTAAGTTCTTCTGTTTCAGCGAGTACTTCTGCTGGTCAGTCTGAGGTTTCTAAGCTTGCGGCTGAGAGTGCGCGTGATGCGGCTCAGGCTGCGAAGGTTGGGGCTGAAAGTGCAAGGGACGGGGCTCAGGCTGCGAAGGATTCTGTTGATGCTTCAGTGGCTTCTATTCCTGGGCTGATTGATGTTGAGAAGAATGAGGCTCTTTCTGAGTTAGAAGCAAGCAAGGCTCAGCTTCAAACTGATCTTGATTTAAACAAGTCTCAGCAAGCTAGAGCAATAGGTGGAACTGCTTATCAGTCCATTCTAGGTCTTCCATGTCCCCCTTCTCTTGAAGTCAAAGCCTACGACTCCAAAGACAATACAAACGGAGTTCCTGCTGGTTTTACTTTTGCCAGAGCGTCAACAGCGACTCAAATCAATGCAGTTGGTGAGGTTGAGAGTGTTGCTAATGATGTTTTGCGGCATGAATATGATGCTGAGAATGGAGAGTATAAAGGTTTTTTGATTGAGGAGCCGCGGACTAATTTGCTTCCCTATTCTGAAGAGCTTAACCAGTCTCCTTGGTTTATTCAAAGGGCCAGTGTCGCAGTCAATACAACTACAGCACCTAACGGGTTGGTAACTGCCGATAAAATACTCGAAGATTCAACTTCAAGTAACTCACATTACGCCAGACGAACCATATCGGTAATAGAAGGGGAGCCATACTCTTATTCTGTATTTTTAAAGGCAGGAGAAAGAACTAGGTGTGCCGTATTTTTGGGTGACTCCGGTTTTTCAGGAGATTTTTTCGCAACTGTAGATCTGAGTTCTGGGACAGCTGTTGGAGGGAAAATAGAAAGTTTCCCGAATGGCTGGTTTCGTGTCTCTGTAGTGGGGGTCGCAACTTCAACAAGTGCGGGTAGGTTAGCATACACACAACTCAGGAATAATGACAATATGAGTATATATGACGGTGACGGAACATCCGGCCTATATATCTGGGGCGCACAGCTTGAACAAGGCGCATTCCCCACATCCTACATTCCAACAACGACAGCAGCGGCTACTCGTGCGGCTGACACTCTTTCAATTTATACCACTAATTTTCCTTATAATCAGATGGAAGGAACATTATGTGCTGTCGCGGATGATGAGGGATCTGGACCTATCTTGGTTATGTGTGATGCTGGTAATGGTTATATACGCCTCGGCACAAGGGTGGGGTTTCTGGATTTTTCACTGCAAAATATAGACGCTGTATTTCAATTCTCGAAATCCTTTCCGTGTAATGACCCAAGTAGGATACTCGCATTTGCATTTAAAGAGAATGACTTTGCTGTCAGTGCTCAAGGAGATCCAGTTCAAACTGGTGGGGGCTTTTTTGCGGATCAAATAAGGCTTACCTTGGGTAGCATATGGGGTAATTTCTTAAACGGTCATATTAGCCAAATATCGTACTTCCCCCGCAGATTATCAAACGAACAGCTTCAAGCCCTCACGAGGTAAACAATGTATACAGATCACTATTTAAAATTCGCGTCTGAGGATGAATTGAAAACCGTTTACGCACTACCAACCGAAGACAGCGAGGGTGTAACATATCCATATTGCTCAATAGATGTAGTTGGTAGGATCGTAAGCATCCCCGCAGAAATTGACGAAGACGACAATATAATCACTGAAGCGGTTTACTGTGACGGCTGGCACGTAAATGTGCGCTGTCTTGGAGATTTGCCGGACGAGCTGACACCATTTGAGATTGAAGCGCCTAATACACCCGCGCGGGTGTGGGCGCAATAAAGTGAAGATTTTAAAAGAACTGGCACCAAAGAAAAGGGTCTAATTAGGGTAAATTAAGAACCAAGGGGATATCTTTGGCGCCAGAGAGTGGGATCAGAAGAAACGGATTGTTCCCTCTGGAGGAAAAATAGATATCTTACTGTTATTAGTTCGTCAATATAAAATAAGTTGGTTGAAGATATGTCCATAATAGTCCCTTTTTTCCGAGGCACAAAGCCTCGTTTATCTCCTAAGCATTTAGATATTTCAAACTCACAGATTGCTAGAAATTGTAATCTGAAGCGCGGAATCCTAGCACCTGTTTTCAATCTTGAGGGACAGGTTCCAAATCCTATCCCCAAAGCCGGAGATATCCGCAGCATCTACAAGCTTGATTCGGGCGAATGGCTGTACTGGGCTAATGACGTTGATGTTGTGAAGTCCGCTGCGAGTTCCAGTGACAGGATTATGTTTACTGGTGACAGCTATCCAAAGCAGACAGATCAAGCTCTTGCGACTTCGGGAGATATTTCAACTTATCCGACTCAGACTAAGCGGCTCGGACTTCCAAAGCCTGACCAGCCGCTTTCTGTTCAATTGTCTCCTGCGTCCGTTGCCGATGATGCAGAGCTGGAGCGCAGCACATCCTACGTTTACACATACGTTACCGAGTGGGGCGAAGAGTCAGAGCCTTCCGATCCTACAGGCAATATTGATGTGAAAACAGGGCAGGGATGTTTGCTATCAAATTTCAGGCTTCCAACACTTGATGGTGTGGCTGTTACTCATTTCAGACTATACAGACTCAATTCTGGCGACACTGGAGCAGAGTATCAGCTTATTCCTTGGTCGGATGCTGCCGCTGATATGCCAGCCAGTGAAACAGATTATCTCGATGAACTGAAAGATAGCGAACTCAGTTCCGAAATCCTTCAAACTGAGAACTGGAGCCGTCCTGAAGATGATGTAAAAGGATTGATTCATACTGGAAACGGGATTTTCTTTTGCTTCAAAGGAAAGGATATCTTCGTATCAGAGTCTTTCATTCCTTACGCTTACTCGTGGAAATTTAAGCTTTCCGTTCCTTCTGAGATTGTTGGTCTTGGGCATTTCGATCAGACGGTTGTCGTTCTGACAAAAGATAAGGCGCACCTCATTGCGGGTATCGATCCTTCTTCATTATCTATGGACAAGCTTTCGTTTAATCAGTCCTGCGTTGCAAAGAAATCAATCGTAAACATTCCCGGCGGCGTTCTTTACGCTGCGCCTGATGGCCTTACTTTGATCGGTCCTGCTGGCGTGAGTATGCTCACTCGTCCTCTTTACACAAAGGAGCAGTGGCAAACTCTTGAACCTGAAAAGTTGATTAGCTTCTATCACGATGGTCAGTATTTCGGATTCTTTGAAGGAACTAACCGAGGTATAATTTACGACTTCGAGTTGCAGGATATCGTTAACATCGAATTGGCGGGCAAGAAGGTTTATGGCGGTTACGTTGATACTGAGGACGATGCTCTTTATCTGCTGACCTTTGACGATACGAATTACCGCATTGAAAGGTGGGAAGGTTCCGCAACTCCCATGAGCTACCTTTGGAAGTCTAAGGATTCGTTCTACTCCATCGCAATAAACATGGGTGCGGCTAGAATAATCGGAACTCAGTCTGCATTGTCTCCGCTGGCTTTTCGGCTTTATGCGGATGGTAATTTGTTTTCTACGAACTCGATTACCTCAGAAGAAGCTTTCCGGCTTCCCTCCGGAACACTGGCGCGTGATTGGGAATTTGAAATAGAAGGTTCTGCCGAAGTTTACGAAGTTCGTGTTTCAACTTCTATAGGAGATCTACAAAATGGCTACTAAAGGCGCGCGCTCTCCCAATATTCCGAATGTTCCGGCCGGGCTTGATAAGTCCACAAGAGATTTTCTTTCGGCTTTGAAAGAGACTCTTGAAACTATGCAGGGCAAAAGGCGTAACTCTTTCTCTGACTCTGTAGTCACTTTCAACGACTTGCAAAACCTTGGTTTTAAAGTTTCTCAGAAAGTAGGGACTGATGCTGATTACGATTTCAGCCGGTCTGTAAGGTCTGGCAATCCTCCGAACCCTCCTCGCGACCTTAAAGTTGACCAGCAGATTTTTGCGAACAAGTTGACATGGGTGAATCCTTCAGACGCAGATCTATCACATATTGAAGTCTGGTGTTCTGTTGGCTCTTCTTCTCTTTCTGACGCTTCAAGAATCGGAATTGCCACGAAGCCTGTAGTAGAGTTTACCCATTCCGGACTTAATACGAGGACTGATCATTATTACTGGATAAGGGCGATTGATTGGTCAAATAACTACTCTATATGGGAACCTAGGCAGGGCGGTTTTCTAGCTCCTGCTTCGCTTGGTGTGGCATTGGAGGAAGCTCTGCATGTATTGCAGGACAGTATCACCGAGTCTCAGCTTTATGGAGATTTGAACAGTAGAATTGATTTGATTGACGGGCCGGATACATTAGCTGGTTCGGTTGCAGCAAAGGTTAAGCTGGAGAAGCTGGAGAGAGTTGATGCAGATTCCGCATTGGCACAGCAGGTTCAAACCGTTCAAGCAAGTGCAGATGGTAATGTGGCAGCGATTCAGATTGAAGCTACTGCAAGAGTTGATGCAGATTCCGCATTGGCACAGCAGGTTCAAACCGTTCAAGCAAGTGCAGATGGTAATGTGGCAGCGATTCAGATTGAAGCTACTGCAAGAGTTGATGCAGATTCCGCATTGGCCGCTGAATATTTTATAAAGACTGATGTAAATGGCCACATTGCAGGATTTGGAGTTCATAATGACGGAGCAACTTCTGAGGCTATTTTCCTCGTTGATAAATTTGCGGTAGTAACTCCCGGATCTGTTCCTAAAGTTCCTTTCGTTGTCGGTGAAATTGACGGAAATCCAACAGTGGGAATTGACGGAGACATGATCGTTGACGGCTCCATTGCCGCCAGAATGATGGATGCAAATATCATCACCGGCGCGTTCCTTTCCGCTTCTGCTCAAATTGCACTCGGCCTAAACGGTCTTCTCAGGCTTGAAGAGGGCGCAAAGATTTTCGCTGGTGCAGGGAATTTTCTGCTGAACACTTCCGGCAATGAGACAACAATCATTATGGGGGATGATGGCACAGTGGATGCCGCAGGAAACATTGCACCCGGCTGAAACTACATGAAGCTTTCCGGCGGGGATATTGAATTTTACAAGTGGTTTGATAACGATCACAGAAAATACAAATCCTTAAAACGGCTGGAAGCGGGAACCGCGAATAACGGTCAATGGACAGAGATAGAAGGATATTGGGAAGAAGAGCCGATTATTTTGCTTTCTCCGAATACGATTGTCAGTAGCAAATCAGCGGTGTTTTCTAATCAAATATTGAGCATGGGAGTCGGCGCAATAGAAGAGTTCTCCCCGAACAGGTATAGATTTATGCCAAATGCACTACTTGTCTTGCAGCCGGGAGTACAGACTGTATCCATTGGACTGCATGGCGAAGGGGTAAGCTCTGCTGAAACTTCCGACTATGTGACGCTGGACTTTTGTTCAGCTGTATCAGCGAAGTTTTCAGTTTCATCCATCGAAGAAACAGACACTTTGAACAAATATTACCACAGAGTAGTTCAGGTGGATCTTTATGTTGATGGCGCAGTTGCCGGTTCAACAGAGGTTTATGTTGGGCCGACTTTAGAACCAGTATTGGCAACAGTTATGTCGGGAGTAATATCCGCAGGGGCTCACACTATCAAGCTGGTTGCATCATCCTCAAGAGGCATTGGTACTTTTGTAGCTGTTCAAGAGATTGAGACTGTTAGTACAATGATGAATTGCCCTGTTGTTGAAGAATCAAGGGTAATTGCTCTTTCCGCAGGATTTACATCCTCAAGGTCTTACGAAACAACAACTGAACACATAACGCTACTGACCCCAGGGATGCCCGCAGGAGGCAGTTGGAAGGTTAAAGCCGTAAATATCCGAGCAAGCTATCAGTGTTCTGCGAGCTATGTAGGGGCGGGGGTTGTTACCTTGAAAGGCGAGGCGGGAGGCGTTTCTGACTCACTCACTTGGAGTGGCTTAGGTCGATCTTACGAGTTGCTAGTCAGTCTGGATGCCCTTCCATCTTCTATGACTTTTGATGTGACAGGAATAGCAGAAACAGACCCACCCACAGTACTTATAGGGAACGAAGCCAGTCTTTATGCGGCTCTTAACTTTTGCATTATAACAGTTGTATGGGGCCGCAATACATCTTCTGGAGGCGAAAGCACCGCGATAGACCTTCAGCAATTAAGTTTGACCACTTCCGGTGTGAACAACTTAGCAGAAGGGACAGTAAACTATCTGGCGGCAGGTAACTAATATGTCCACGAACTACATGAAGCTCCTCGATGGAGATATCGAGTTTTATAGATATCTTGCAGGTGCGCGCAGACTGCACCGCACATTAAAGCGTTTGGAGTCTGGAATCTCTCAAAATGGCGAATGGACTGAGATTGGCGGGTATTGGTTATCTGAACCAAATATAATGTTGAATCCTACTGCTATTAGTTCCTGCAAAGATGCGCGTATGACCGATCAGAAAATGACCGTCAGAGTCGCAGAGCTTGAAGAATTTTCTCCTAATCGCTGGAGATTTAAGCCCGAAGTTAATCTCTCATGGTTGCCGGGTGGAAGTTTTACGAACCAAGTTAACTATCGCGTGTCTGGTTCAAATGAAACGGGCTATACTCCAGAATGTTTGACTTCTGAAAACTGCACTCAGGTGAAGGTTGATTTTCAAGTTTCATCAAAAAAGAACACTGAGACTGACGGTCAATTCAATCAACGGCTGGTTGATGTCTATTTGTATGTGGATGGACAAGAAGCGGGAGTTACTACCATTAGCCTTGGAAGCTCAACTATATATGAGCGGGGTTCTGTTTCTTCAGGGTTTCTGACTGCCGGAGAGCACAGTGTTAAAATAAAGGCTATTGGTAGGGATTCTGGTGAGGTTTTTGTGCTTCATGCTCAGTCTTTTGACTATGTGGCTGTGTCCACAACTGAGAATATTACGACCTCTTCAACGGTATCTCCTGCTATAACAGGAGATTTAGAGACTTATGATGGATACACTTTCTTTGAAGCTCGCACTCGTACTTATGTCAACTCTGTTCCTACTATAATTTCACCAGCCGAAAAATCAGGAATTATTACATACGAATATACTCCCGTTTCTCCCGGCACAGGGTGGGAAGTTGAGAGTCATGAATTTGAAGTGAACGCTGCTTTAAGTAGCAGCATAACTTCTGACAATGGCGGGACTGGATATTCATACATAGCTGTGGAAAACGGGGCTACCTATAACCACGCTCTTAGAGAAGAAGCCAAGGAATTTATTCTAAAAGTTCTCAGTACAGCCCAAAGCTTAAGAGCCGTTCTGAACTGCCATGCTTACGCTACATACGGTGGAGGAGATGAAAGGATAGTCATGTATTTAAATGTGACAGGTGCAGGTCGAATAACAACAAAATGGAGGCGGACCAACACAGAAATTATCACAACTCCCATCACCCCTAATCCGTTTGAAAGAACCTCTGCCATACTTGAATCAGTGACCGAAACATTAGGCGGCGACAGCCAGCTTGCTGCCGGAACCGTAAATTATATTGCGATAGGAGAATAAATTTTATGTGTGATGAAAATTACAAAGGATACGGGCTTGTGCCTTATTCAGACGGGAACTTCCCTGATGAATTTCTTATCTATCTCTTTGAGAGGATGCAGGAAGAAGGGACCGCTTCAGTTGTTTTTTTTGAGGGTAAAATAACTACCTCCGAAAAATGGCTAGAGATGATTAAATGTCATGGAATGCATCTTTTTGTAGGCTTCTTTGATGGAGAGTTGGCGGGACTTTGCTGGCTTGAACGTAGTCAAGAGAAGTGGGCTCAATTTAACTTCTGTTTCTTCAAAAATTCATGGGGTCATAAGAAATCTATAGCTTGGGGGAAGTGGGCTGCCAACGAGCTCCTTAATTTAAAAGACGAACATGGGTATTTGATGGATATGCTCGTGGGCATAACTCCATCTAGGAATAAACTCGCTTTGAGACTGGCAAAACTGTGCGACTGGAAAGAATCAGGAAGGCTTCCTTTTGGTGTTTTCAACGGACAAACAGGCAAAAGTGAAGAGGCGGTTATATCCACTTTTATCAGAGGTGATTGTTTATGAAAATTTATGAAAGAGTGGTCATTAATATGTCCACTATGGAAGTGCTTGAAGAGGATTCGTATGAATATGATGGGCCTGTTGCTTTATGTAAAGGCGATAGCAACACTATAGACAAAGAATACAATCGTCGTATGGCAACCATTGCTGAAGCACAGCAAGATATGGGGCAGGGCTATTACGATTTCTGGATGGACAATAATGCAGGGCTTGAAAAGGCCAAAATATCAGCCAATAAAGAACTTCTTCCTTTGCAGACTCAGCTCCAAAAAGACCAGATGACGGCGCAAAGTGGTCTTCTTCCTCTTCAAACCGAATATCAAAAGGAACAGTTAAATTCAAACCTTGGTCTTTTACCGCTTCAAACAGACTACCAGAAAAAGCAACTTGAATCGAATCTTGGCTTATTGCCGGCGCAGACTGAAGCTCAAAGTTCAACCTATGGACTGACTACAGCCAGAAACAATGCGGCACTAGGGCTTGTTCCGGCACAGACTGAGGTTGCCAATAAATACTATGACCAAGCGATTAAAGGCGTGGATATCGAAGATCGCATGGGTAAAGCCACAGCCACAGTCGCAGGGCAATATAAAGATGCTGCCAAGACTCTTACTCGTCAGAGTGGCAGAAGAGGCAGCAACCCTTCATCCGGTATGCTTTTAAGCGCAATGAACGACTTAAACATGAGTCGTGCCAAAAGCACCGCATTCGCAAAAGAAAGCACTCGTGTCGGCGCAGAGACAGAAAATTACAACAGACTTCGCGGGGCTATAGGATTAGGCCTCCCCGCAGCGCAATAGGAGCAAGTTATGGGACTCGGACTTTATCCAATTGAAGACGTTTCAGGAAAGGCATTGCAAGGGATGGGACAAGCTTCTCAGTCCTTTGGTGCAATGCAGCAAAAACAGTACAAACCAGAGAAGACAGCCGGAGGAGCAATCGGTTCTGCCGCCGGAATGGGGATGGCTGGTGGTTCAATGGGAATGATGATGTTCCCCGCCGCAGCCGCTGGAGCAGGAACTGCCGCTGCAGCCACTGGTACTGCTGCCGCTGCTGGCGCAGCAACAGCCGGAACCGCAGCCGCAACTACAGCAGCAACCACAGCGGGAGCTACCGCCGGAGGAACTATTGCTGGTGGAGCCGCTGCAGGGTCTATGGCTGGCCCTATTGGGCTCGGAGTTGGTGCTGCTATCGGACTTGCCGCTTACCTTTTATCATAGGAGAAGATTATGCCAGATAAATGGGGAAGACCCACATTTAAGGACGGGGCGGACATTGCTACTCAGGGCATGGGCCTGATGAATCAGATGAAGCGGAATGATATTTATAATGCAGAGCTTCAGGATAGAAACCTGCGAATGCAAGACCGAGCTAAACTTCGCGCCGATGAAGAACAGGTAAAAAATTATACTGCTGAATATTCAGCTATGATGAAAGAAGGTAAAGAACTGCCTATTCCAAGTAATAAACTGCAAATGGATGCTCAAACACTTACTGTTCATGGTTTTGCCGCGACTGAAGACGGGAACGCAATGTTGAGAACAGCCCAAGGTGCTGCTGTAGATCGCAGTTATAAAAAATTTAGACCTTACGCGGTTGATGCAATGGCAAAGGTCCAGAGCGGAGATTACGCAGGGGCTAGACCGCTCATTGAGGCGGCTTCAAAAGAAGCACCTCTTCCTTATCAATATAAATGGGATGAAGGTAGCGGGTTCTATATTGAACAGTTCCGAAGTGATAAAAGCGGAAAGTGGGAGGATAATCGCCATGTAACAGAAGAAGAAGCTACACAGGCTCTTTCACAGATAATGCAGGGCGAACAAGTTTCTGATTCAGGTCGAATCGTTAATCCTTATTTTTACAAGCAAGGATTTGAAAGCAGAGAGGCTAGTCGCCAAGGGAATTTTGAGGCCCGAAACGATCCTAAGAAATGGATACCAGTTAAAAAGGGCAATGAAACTTTTTATGCTATCCCTCAAAATTCTTTAGCGGATCATAAGAAAGCAACCGAATATATATTAATGGATGAGAAAGGGAATATTACCCACAATAATCCGTCTGAGTTTAATGGCAAGTTTTCAAGTACTCCCAAGAGGCAAGGGCAGAATCTGGGGCTTTTTTCCATGGAAGAGTTAAACGCTAAAGGGCTCATGCCTGAAAACCTTGACCGTGAAGGCAAGCAAGCGGCTATCGCTCACACTAAGCAGACAACAGCCACTTCTAAGCAAAACATGATTGCTTCGAAAGATGCTCAGGTCCGTGAAGATGCGAAGGTTAAACGAGAAGTTCAAAGCAAGCGGGACGAGTCCAATCAAAAAGAAATCACCGGCCTTGAAAATAGTATAAAATTTGTTGCCTCACAGATTGCAAGCAAGGCCCAATTGTCTCCGCTGGAAAAGCGAATGTTAGGTATAAAGGTTGACAAAATGACCGATGAAGATTTGGGAAACGCAATTCAAACAGTCAATAAACTTCTTAAAGGGAAAGAGCCCGAACAGCGAAGACTTGCTTCGAATTATCTTAAGCTTGTTGACGACTGGAGAAAAAAACGCTTTTCACCTAACAATAGCCGGCAAACTTTTTCAGGAGGTCTCCCAGCTGCCAAAGGTAGCCCTCAAACAGCTGGAGGAAAAAGGCTCCGATATAACCCAACTACGGGGAGAGTAGAATAATGCATGAAGTAGAAATGCCAAATGGCGACATAATAGAGTTTCCTGGGGATATTTCTGCTCAAGAAATACAATCCGCTTCAAGTAAATACTGGGACGATATTCAGCAAGCAAGCTCTATTAGTACTGCTTCTAAAGGCGGGATTGGGCTTCCTGCCGCACAAGAATCCAATGTTCAATCTAATTCTTCTTTTCTTGGTTCTGCAGCAAGCTCTGCGGCAAATTCCGCAGAGCAGTTGTATAGAGGGGTTGCCTCCGGATCAGCCGGACTAGGCGAGTCTTTTGGCGGGGGCTTGCAGTGGCTTGGTAATCGAATTGATAGCGAATCGGTAGCCGGGGCCGGTAAGTCTATCGCTGACTACTATAAGCCGTTACGCGAGTCTTTTGCGCCGCCTAAGCACTTGCAAGGCAATGTTATGGATGACCCTTCACTCTTGGCCCGTGGTGACTGGTGGACATATCAGGTTGGTAATCTTGCACCTTCTCTTGGGGCTGCCATGATTCCCGGTGCGGCTGTGGGGAAGGTCGTTCAGGTTGGTGGCAAGGCTATGAGTTTGACTCCGCAAGTTATCGAGCGGCTTGCGCGGATTGGTCAGGCTCTGGGAGCTGGAGCAGGCGGTGGTGCTATGGAAGGAACCAGTACATATCGCGAAGTTTTAGAACAAGGTGGCAGCGAAAAGGAAGCAGCTCGTGCCGGCGAGACTATGGCTTTGGTTAGCGCCGGGTTGAATTCTCTTTCATTTGGAAAGATGCTTTCCAAGTCTGGGCCAGGGGTTGTGGCTAAATCTTCTAAACACATAGGCTCCGGATTAGTCGAAGGGCTTAGCGAATGGGCTGAAGAACCTGCTGAATCTCTTTCTAAGGATCTTGCCCATTACGTAACTACTGGGGAAATGAAGCCGGGAGTTATTGAACGTGCTAAAAAGGCTGCAAGAGAAGGTGTTAATGTTATTGGCCCAGCTGCGTTGACAGGGGTAGGCGGTTCATTAATGTCTGGCGGAACAGTCGAAGAAGAAAATGTTTCAGATAAAGATATTTTTGATAAAGCCGCAGATGAAACTATAGACCTTCTCAATGCGAGAGAGGTTGTTCCAACTGCGAAAACAGGCGAGGCTGACCCGTATTCCGAAAAAGAAATTAACAGCAGTTATGCGGAAGAGCTTCGCAGGGTAAGAGAAGAGAACGCTTCCCCCTTTGATTCTGCCTCTGACGCATTTGGCATGGAAGACCCTGCACTTAGTTCAAGCAGGATACCTAAAGCCAAGCCTGAAGCCCAACCTTTAAATGAGAAGGGTTACACAGAGCAAGAAATCCATGCTCGATATGCGGAAGAACTTCGTAAAGTCCGTGAAAAGAATGCAACTCCTTTTGCCGGAACCGTTGACCTCCTTGGCATGGGGGAGCCAGAATTTAAACCTCAGTCTTCGCAAGGGCTTCCTAATGCAAAAGTTCAAGCTCTAAATGATGAAGGCTATACGGAAAAAGAAATTCTTGCTCGCTATGCGGAAGAACTTCGTAAAGTCCGTGAAAAGAATGCAACTCCTTTTGCCGGAACCGTTGACCTCCTTGGCATGGGGGAGCCAGAATTTAAACCTCAGTCTTCGCAAGGGCTTCCTAATGCAAAAGTTCAAGCTCTAAATGATGAAGGCTATACGGAAAAAGAAATTCTTGCTCGCTATGCGGAAGAACTTCGTAAAGTCCGTGAAAAGAATGCAACTCCTTTTGCCGGAACCGTTGACCTCCTTGGCATGGGGGAGCCAGAATTTAAACCTCAGTCTTCGCAAGGGCTTCCTAATGCAAAAGTTCAAGCTCTAAATGATGAAGGCTATACGGAAAAAGAAATTCTTGCTCGCTATGCGGAAGAACTCCGAAGAGTAAGAGAGGAAAACGCAACTCCGTTTGAATCTCCTTCTGAATTGATGGGTATGGAAGATCCTACGGTTAAGCCCAACCTTGGACAGTTTCAAGGAGGATTACCTGCCGCAAGAGAAATGCAAGCATTGCCACCTGGTGCTAATATAATCTCACAGCAGGGAGAACAGACCGCATACGACTCCATTCCTATGAATGACGGCAGACAGCGTATGGCTATGCCTCAAGGGACTGCTCCTCTTGGACTTCCTCAGGCAAAGAATACTTATCCAGCCATTGAATTAGATTATCCTCGTAACGCCGAAGCTATTCCGGCTTACGGCAGAGATCCTAATTTTGAGATGGTTTATACTCCAGATTTTGAAGTCGTTGAAGACTCTCAGCGTCGAGATCTTCCGGTTCCATATGATGCTAAGAATCTCAATCTGCCAGCTCCTTCTACTTCTATGGGGCTTGAGTTAGCAAAAGATAAACCCGTCGTAGAGGATCAGCCTGTTATTGATATTCAGGCGCACGAAGCTGCAACTTCTCCATTGAATAACTTAGCTGAACCTTCACAAGCACAGAAAGAAGCAGGTAATTACAAGAAAGCACATGTCCGAGCTTTGGGCATGGATATCGCCATTGAAAATCCTGTAGGCTCTGAACGCTCAGGTACAGATGAATCAGGTGAACCGTGGTCAATCACCATGCAGCACCATTACGGATACATCAAAGGGACCATAGGCAAAGATAAGGATCATCTTGATATATTCCTGAAAGATGGAGCTGAAGCTTCTGATATTGAAAGCAAGCCTGTTTATATCGTTGACCAGGTTAATGACGATGGTTCTTTTGATGAACATAAAATTTTAGCGGGATTTGATAACGAGCAAGAAGCTCAGGAAGGATACCTTTCCAACTATGCGGATGGCTGGCAGGGCATTGGTGCAATTACCGAAATGACTCCGGCCGATTTCAAGAAGTGGGCGAATAGCGGGAAAACCACAAAGCCTATTTCATACAAGCGTCCTCCTTTGGTTGTTCCCGAAGGCGTGAACGTGATGAAAAGTGGAAAGCCCTATGCTGAAAGAGGTATTCGTTTAGCTGTTGCGAATAAAGTAAAGAAGGGCATAAACGCTGAAGCTGTTCAACTTGATAAGGCTGGAAAGAAATGGGGCTGGAAAGAAGTAGGAACCTCTTCTGT
>NZ_JAEINN010000028.1 GCF_016342405.1 Maridesulfovibrio ferrireducens
ATGGGAAATGCCAAAAGACAAAGCAATATAGCATATTCAATCCCCGTTGTAAGGTGCAGCCGTCTGGACGGTTACTTATATATTATGTTGACATCAAAGCTGGCTAAAAAATAGTATCGAAAAGTTTCCAAGTATAGACTATTAAGAAGGGATGTGCACTACAGAAATAGTGGACCGTACGCAAAAAGGCTAAAAAACATTCTCCCACCTGCAAAAAAGGCATGTCTTCAAGCGTGGCCTATTGGGGACATAACCTGCCTTCTGTCTCACTTGAGTAGGACGGATTGCCTAACTTCCAGCAAAGGAACCTCTTTATGCCTATGAATATACCTTGCGCAAAGCCATCTATTACCGCACGTGAAATTGCGTATGTTACCGATGCTGTTACCAACGGTTGGGGAGCTGCGTGTTATGGATATATTACCAAATTTAAAGAATATTTGAGTGATTTTTTTGATTCTCCGCATGTTTGGCCTGTCTCGAGTTGTCACGGAGCCTTGCACGTTGCTCTTATGGCGCTTGGAGTAGGCTCTGGCGATGAGGTGATAGTGCCTGACTCAACATGGGTGGGTAGTGTCTTCCCTATTACATGGACAGGGGCAACACCTGTATTTGTCGATGTACAGAAAGACACATGGTGCCTTGATCCTGCAAAAATAGAGGCAAGCATCACCCCAAGGACAAAAGCCATTATTGCCGTCCATTTGTATGGAAATATGTGCGATATGAGCTCGATTATGAGCGTGGCGGAAAAGTACGGCCTGCCCGTTATTGAAGATGCGGCAGAGGCCATTGGTTCCAAGTGGGGCAGTCAGTATGCCGGTACTGTTGCAGACTTTGGTGTGTTTTCTTTACATGGAACTAAGACCCTAACTTCAGGTGAAGGCGGCATCTTGCTTTCCAATCGGGATGACCTTGCAGTAACTGTTAGCGCCATTGAGAGTCAGGGACGAAAAGCTGGTGCTAAAATTTTTTGGGTGGATGAACTTGGCCTCAAGTATAAAATGTCTAACATAGATGCAGCCCTTGGACTTGCCCAATTTGAAAGGGCAGAAGAACTGATTGCCAGTAAGCGCGAAGTGTTTGGCTGGTACAAAGAAGCCCTTGCTAGTGTGCCAGATATTACTATAAATGTGGAGCCCCAAAACACTACTAATGGATACTGGATGCCAACGGTTATTTTTGGTACTTCATGGGGGATGACGATAGAAAAACGTGATGCCTTGATTGATGCCATGAACACGAAAGGTCTTGCAATCAGACCTTTTTTCTATCCTATAAGTCTGTTCCCTATGTATAAGAGTGTGCCGGGAAATATTGTAAGTTACGACTTGTACAAACGAGGAATTAACCTGCCTAGCTATTTGGGATTAACACGGGATCAAATAAGGAAAATTGTTTTAGTCTTAAAACTGTTTTTGAATAATAAAGCATGTGAGTAGCTAAGCGTATGTCACACTTTGCAGGAGTATCGATGTTAAAGTCTTTCAATGTCATGGTTGCTGGAATCGGGGGCGCTTCACTAGGCACAGAGCTGATTAAGGCACTAAATCTCGCTGGTAAATATAATATCTTCGGTTGCGATATAGCATCTACAGCATATGGATTATATGATACCATTTGCACAAAAACTTATCATATTTCTTCTAAAAACTATATTACCAATGTAATTGATTCATGCCTTGATGCTAAAGCACAATTTATTGTCCCGGGGGGAGAACAACCAATGAAACTGCTTGGTGCTGCAAATGCACAGTTAAAGCAAGCAGGTATTCAGTTACTTGGCAATGATCCAAATACCATAGAACTCTTTTCAAATAAAAAAGCAACATTTGAGTTTCTTGCCTCAAAAAGTATCCCAATCCCTAAAACCATTAAAATTGAATCCATTCATGATATTGAATACGTTGGTCTTCCATGTATTGTAAAACCTGCAACTGGTTCGGGCGGTAGCGTGGGGGTCTTTTTTGCCGTAAGTGTAAAGGAGGCAATGATGTATGCAAAATACATTCGCAACGATGGAGTTTATGCTGTAGCTCAAGAATACATCCCTCATGACGAAGGGGAATTCTCATTCGGAGTTCTTTCGTTGCCAGATGAAACGCTCGTGGGATCTATCGCATTGCGGCGTACATTTGATACAAAGATTTCAGTCACTTACAAAGGGCGAGGTGGCATAATTTCTAGCCCATATTCACAAGGACATGTTAAAAAATATACTGAACTACGGCAACAGGCAGAAAAAATAGCCAAAAAAATTCATAGCAAAGGACCTATCAATATACAAGGTCGAGTGCGCGATGGCATCCTTTATCCATTTGAAATTAACCCTCGTTTTTCAGGCTCTGTATATCTTAGGTCTATAGCGGGATTTAATGAAATCGAGCGATTAATCGATTATTATAATGAAATACCTCCAAAGCCAATACAGCTTAAATATGGGTGGTATTTACGTAGTTTAACTGAATGCTATATTCCTGAAAATAGCTACAAAAAGAAAAGCTGATGTCTATTCGTTGGATTACTCCAAAGCTCGGGACTGCCGCTGCCGACCAACTTCCATTATCCAACAATTTTTATATTGTCGATGTGCGCGACATGGTCGATAAGGAGGGTAACAGTCCTGAACTTGTAGAGCAAAAAATATTAGAAACTGTACACCACATGAAAAATGGTGCCAAAACTGTCGTCTGCTGTGATTATGGCAAATCCAGAAGTAATGCCGTTGCTGCTGGGGCTATTGCTATTTTCAAAAACATATCCCTAGCTGATGCCATGAAAATCTTGCGCAAAAAAATTGCAGTGGATGAGATTAGACTGGAGCCGTTATGTGCAGTTCAAAAAATTGTTAGTCAGCATACAGAAATATTAAAAGAAAATTCAAAAGAAACTATTTTAATTACTGGTATCTCGGGCTTTATTGGAACTTCTTTGTCTAAAAAACTACAAGAGCATTTTTCTCTTATCACGCCTTCTCGTGAAGAATTAAATCTTCAACATGAACGCATAAAATTAAGTCTCTTGGTGAAGCAAAAAAATGTAAAACGAATCATTCACTTAGCTACCCCACACGGGCATACCAATACAGACCTTGGTAACGCTTTGGCAATACTGCGAAACATACTTGAAGTGTCCTGCGTACATAGCATACCTCTTATCTATCACTCAGGGGGGGAAATTTATTCCGGCCACACAAAACATCTCATCGCTGATGAAAACACTCCAATACTTCCAAAAGGCGTTGATGGTGAGATCAAAGCCCTTGCCGAAATAATGATTTCATTTTGGGAAAAAAATACAGGATTACAAGCTACAATACTTCGTTCAAGCACCGTGTATGGCATAGGTGCTGATAATCCAAAGTTTATCAACAATTTTATTAAAAAAGCATTGCGGTCACAACCAATTATTACGCATCACTATCAAAATGGAGATCCAGCATTAGATTTGCTGTATATAGATGATCTAATAGATGCAATTATTAAAGTCTGTTATAGAAACTATGTGGGTACCTTAAATCTTGGTACAGGGCATCTTATATCAACCCTAAACATTGCAAAATTAATAAAAATGTGTCTTGAAAGCAATAGTGTTATAACTTCAACCAATATTGAGGCAAACACTTCAAAAATTGCAATGAACTACGAAAAAGCAAAAAAAGAAATTGATTGGCAACCTCAAATGTTCTCTAATGATGGCCTTAAATTACTTATTAATCAAACAGTACAAAAGGAAGAAGCAATATGATAACACAAAACGAAAAAAAACTTCAGGAAGGCTTTTCTTGGACTAGGTCTCAGATGTTTGCTACGTACAATGAAGTCTTAGGCTATTATCAAGCTCTATCTTGCTTAGAATATGCTAAAGGGGATAGCCTGCTAGATATGCCCTGCGGTGATGGATTACTAACAAGCATGATGGCGCACCGCTTCAAAAAAGTAGTAGGACTTGATGCCTCCAGCAAACACCTTGCTCTAGCAAAGAACAATATCCCCAATGCTGAATTGCATGAAACACTCATCGAAGATTTTAAGCCCAATATCCCATTTGATACGATTACCATGCTTAACGTTCTTGAGCATGTCGAAAATCCTGTATCTACCCTACGCCATTCAGCAAGCCTTTTAAGTGACGACGGAGTGTTAATTGTCCATGTTCCTAACGCACTGGCCATTAATCGCAAGCTCGCAGTACTCATGGGAACATTAACTGAATGCGAAGAACTTTCACCTTTTGACATTGAAATTGCAGGACATCGGCGATCTTACTCGCTTAAGACTTTACAAGCAGACATCCAAGAAGCCGGACTCAAGGTAAGTGCTACAGGAGGTATTTTTTATAAAATGCTATCTACTGCTCAAATAGACTGGTTTTTAAAAAATGGTTTATGGGAAGAAGGTGGCTTTGGGTGGGGAAGAGTTGGCGGACCAAATAAAGATTGGAAAAAAGAATTCTGCCGTGCTTGCTATGAGTTAGGCAAAGAACACCCTGAAGATTGTAACGTTATTTATGCATGCATAACAAAATAAATTTGCTAAATATGGATAAGAGTTTTATGTAAAAATAAAGATGGACTATCTAAAAGTTCATATATTTTTTTCTAAAAGGAGTAGTATCAATAATGGCAGCAGAAATATCTCCAAGAATTCATTTAGAAGGAAGAACAGCTTTACAAGACGTGATTCCATTAGAGTCTCCCTTTCTTGTTTTTATTGACCCCTCGAATATATGCAACTTTAAATGTACGTTCTGCCCTACTGGAAATGAAAAACTTCTCCAGAAAACGGCTAGAAAAAAGAACGTAATGACTCTAAAAATATTTAAAAAAATTATAGACGATATAGGTCATTTTCCAAACAAACTAAAAGTGCTTAGACTGTATAAAGATGGCGAACCATTTTTGAATCCCAATTTAGAAAAAATGGTTGAGTACGCCAAAAAAAATAGCAACATACAAAGAGTTGAAACAACTACAAATGGATCTTTACTTACCCCTAAAAGAAGTAAAGCCATCATCAACGCTGGTATTGATCAAATTAATATTTCTTTAGATGGAATGAGTAATGAACAATTTTTAAAATTTACAAAGACAAAAATAGACTTTAATAGTTTCGTAAAAAACATTGAATACTTATACAACAATAAGAAAAATTGTACTATCTTAATCAAAACAGTACAAGATATTCTCACAAAAGAGACAGAAAAAAAATTTTATGACACGTTTAGTCCGATTGCAGACAAAATTTATGTAGAAAGAATTGTGCCTGTTTGGCCTGAGTTTGATGCAGGACATAATTCCAAGAATGGCGAAGTCGGTCTTTTTGGGCAACCTCTTAATAAAATTGATGTCTGCCCATTTATATTTTATTCAATGGCTATAAATTCCAATGGTTCAGTAAGCCTTTGTCTTTTTGACTGGAAACATCAAATGATTATTGGAGATGTAAAAACGACTACCCTACTTGATATATGGAATTCAAAAAAATTAAATGAATTTCAAAAAAAATTCCTAAATGGGAAAAGAGAGAATATTATTTTCTGTCGTCACTGTGAGCAAATCATATATTGCACTGTTGATAACATAGACCCATATAAAAAAGAAATCATGCATCGTTTAAAAAAGAAAAAGTTATTGACATAGATCTCTTTTGCTATGTTTTTGAATGTCTCATATTAGAAAATATTAGGAATCATAATGGATGACACCAAAAATTTTATAGAAGAATGCACTAAAGAAATATCCACAATGGGAGGAGAGGGGCTTCGGCAACATTCTATGCAATGGCATCTGGCAAATGCTCCTTATAAATACACGTATCATTTTAGATGGATGGGCCTTCCTATCATCCAATACCCACAAGATATCGTTGCCATGCAAGAGCTTATCTGGGACATTAAGCCTGATCTTATTATTGAAACAGGCATTGCTCGTGGCGGCTCACTCATATTTTACGCGTCACTTATGAAAATGATGGATATTGATGGAGAGGTGCTCGGTATAGATATAGATATTCGGGAGCACAATCGCAAGGCCATAGAATTTCACCCTATGGCAAAATATATTACAATGATACAAGGTTCCTCCATTACGGACGAAGTCATGCATCAGGTGCATACACTTGCTAAAGGGAAAAAGTCCGTTATGGTTGTACTAGATTCTAATCATACCCACGAACATGTGCTATCTGAATTACGTGCCTATGCTCCCTTGGTGACTATAGGCAGCTATCTTGTTGTCTTTGATACGGTGGTGGAAGATCTGCCTGATGAGCTTTGGGACAACCGTCCATGGGGTAAAGGAAATAACCCTAAAACTGCGGTGTGGGAGTTTTTAAAAGAAACTGACCGGTTTGAAATTGACACCTCCATACATAATAAGTTGCAAATTACCGTTGCACCAGATGGATATTTGCGTTGTATAAAATAAGCAAAAAAAGACGTGCGTCATCATTGATAATTATAGCATTACTTCGATTAATTTATAAAATTCAAACTTAGATTAGGAATGTCTTATGCAAACAGTCATTCTCTGCGGTGGACTTGGCACTCGGCTTCGTGAAGAAACAGAGTTTCGCCCAAAGCCTATGGTCCCCATTGGAGCACATCCCATTCTTTGGCATATAATGAAAATATATGCGCAGTACAACCACAAGGAATTTGTTCTTGCTCTTGGGTATAAGGGCGAGATGATAAAAGACTACTTTGTAAACTATGAATGGATGACTAATGACATCACCCTTAAACTTGGCAACCCCGAAACATTGCGTTGTCACAATTGTAATGATGAAGCAGATTGGACAGTTACTCTTGCGAACACCGGTGCAAACAGCCAAAAAGGTAGTCGCATCAAGCAAATTGAAAAATATATAACCGATGACACCTTTATGATGACCTATGGTGACGGTGTTGCTAACGTTAACATAGATGCCTTGCTTGATTTCCATCATTCCCATGGCAAAATAGCCACTTTAACAGGAGTATCTCCTGGCAATCAGTTTGGAGAGTTGCAAATAAAAGGCTCTCAAGTAACCGATTTCAGAGAAAAACCAGAAACAGGGAAAAACAACTTTGTAAACAGCGGTTTTTTTGTATTAAATAGAAAAATTTTTGACTATCTAACTTTTGATGAAAACTGTGATTTTGAATACGGCCCTCTTGAAAAATTAGCACGACAGGGGGAACTTATGGTATACAAACATCACGGATATTGGGGCTGGATGGACACGATACGCGACACCGAGCGGCTGAATGCCATGTGGAACTCAGGGGAAGCTGCATGGAAAACTTGGTAGATTTCTACAATAATAAACGAGTATTTATTACAGGCGATACAGGTTTTAAGGGAAGCTGGCTTGCCTGCATGCTCCATTCTATGGGCGCAATAGTGCATGGATATGCTCTTTCTCCACCTTCGGCCCCAAGCCTTTGGGAGCTTGCCCATATCTCTGAGCATACTAAGCACACACATGCTGATATTCTAGACTCGCCAACTTTGCAGAAGAAAATGCAGGACTGTGCACCGGATATAGTCTTACACCTTGCTGCTCAATCCCTTGTGCGCCCCTCTTATGAATCTCCTTTTGCAACCTTCAATACAAATGTCATGGGAACCGCGTCAGTATTAGATGCGGTTCTATCGACGCCATCCGTAAAAGGCACAATTATTGTCACTAGTGATAAATGTTACAAAAATACTGGCGAACCCTACGCCTATAAAGAATCTGATTCCATGGGGGGAGACGATCCGTATTCTGCCAGTAAAGGCTGTGCTGAGCTTATGACCCATGCATATAGACAAAGTTTTTTTACAAAAACAGGACAAGCTCTTGCCTCTGTACGTGCTGGCAATGTAATTGGTGGTGGCGACTTTGCCACAGACCGTCTAATTCCGGATATGGTGAGAGCTTTCGCCAAAAATGAATCGGTTTCTATCAGGAACCCCACGGCAACGCGCCCATGGCAACATGTGCTTGACCCTCTGTATGGATATTTGCTTCTCGCCAAAAAACTCTTAGAAGAACCTGCATCCTATAACAAAGGTTGGAATTTTGGACCTATGCATCAGGAAACGCATACCGTTGGAGAAGTCGTTAAACAATTTTCAACACATTGGAATGACAGCAGTATATACCTAGACACGAACGTTCACCCTCATGAATCCGCATATTTGGGGCTTGACTGCACGCAAGCACAGACACAGTTGCAATGGCAGTCCAAGCTGTCCTTTACAGACAGTATTGCATGGACGGCAGGTTGGTTCTTAAAATTGTCTCAAGGTGAAAATGCCTACAGCTTGTGTATGCAACAAATAGAACTTTTTTTATCCTTGCATGGAAAAAAAAGAAATCCATAAAATTTAAATATAAAGATTAAAGACGTGGCCATATGCAGCTAAGATGTGCCAGTAACAACAATAAAAGAGATATAGATGCACATAATTCCATGCCCTATTCAAGGTGTATTCCTATTAGAAATCACCAGCATTGAAGACCACCGAGGTAGCTTTGCTCGTCTTTATTGTCAGGCAGAACTACAATCGGCAGGCGTACACAAGCCTATCACCCAGATAAACACTTCACTTACCCTAGCCAAAGGAGCTATACGCGGCATGCATTTCCAGCATCCGCCCCATGCAGAATGCAAAATTGTCCGATGCCTACAAGGAAGCTGCTTTGACGTTGCAGTGGATATTCGCAAAAACTCACCTACGTTCTTGCAATGGCACGGAGAAATGTTGTCTGCAGAAAATGGTAAAGCACTGGTTGTCCCTGAAGGGTTTGCTCACGGCTTTCAAACCTTAGAAGAAAACACCCGTTTGCTATATTTGCACACTGCAATGTATGCGCCTGAGGCAGAAGGGGGGCTATTATACAATGACCAAACTCTTTCTATAAACTGGCCACTTCCTCCTCAGGGTATTTCAGATCGAGATAGGCGCTTCCCACATATTGATGCACATTTTTTAGGAATACAGATATGAATTGTAGACACTGTAAGACCCCACTTACACACAGCTTCGCAAACTTGCACCACCAACCGATCTCAAATGCTTTTTTAACTAAAAAGCAATTGGAGGAGCCTGAAGTTTATTATCCGCTACATGTGTATGTATGTGAGGCCTGCTTTCTTGTGCAAGTAGCAGAATATAAAAAGTCAGACGATATTTTTACGGACGATTATGTTTATTTTTCCTCGATGTCCTCTTCATGGGTAGAACATGCTCGCCAATACGTTGCCATGATGCTGGAACGCTTTGACCTTGATGTTCATTCTTTTATAGTAGAAATAGCTTCTAATGACGGTTATTTGCTGCAACATTGTGTAGAGCGCGGCATTCCCTGTCTTGGGGTAGAGCCAGCAGGAAACACCGCACAAGTGGCAAAAAGAAAAGGCATCTCTTGTGTACAGGATTTTTTTGGTACGGCACTGGCCGAAAGACTTGTAAAAGAAGGTAAAAAAGCAGACGTCTTATTGGGTAATAATGTGCTAGCTCATGTGCCTGATATTAATAATTTTGTAAGAGGGATGAAAATTCTTTTGGCAGACAATGGGGTTGTCACTATGGAATTCCCGCATCTTATGGAACTCGTTGCTAATAACCAGTTTGATACTATCTATCAGGAACACTATTCCTACTTGTCATTTTCTACAGTGTGTCACATTTTTGAAACGCAAGGATTGCGCATCTTTGATGTGGAACAATTGCCTACGCACGGCGGATCATTACGTATTTTTGCCACGCATACGGAGAACTCTTGGCATAAAACACGTCCCTCTGTTTCTAGATTATATCAGGTGGAAAAACAGGCCAATATGCATAATATTGCCTATTATACTGGCTTTCAGCAGCAAATTCAAACCACCAAAAAAGCCCTGCTTTATTTTTTATTAGAGCAAAAAAAGAACGGCAAAAAAGTTGCCGCATACGGAGCAGCGGCTAAGGGAAATACCTTTCTTAATGCTTGTGGTATCAAATCTGATTTAATTGATTTTTGTGTAGACAAAGCACCTAGCAAGCAGGGCATGTATATGCCTGGATCTCATATTCCTGTGTACGATCCTACTTATCTGCGGCAGGAAAAACCAGATGTAGTGCTGATTCTACCTTGGAATATTGCTGAAGAAATTAAAACTGAGCATAGCTATCTTAAGGATTGGAATGGCGTATTTGTGACAGCTATTCCCGAACTGCGCATTTTTACAGTAGAGACATCTCCTTAGTTGTTCACGCCCTGTCAAACATAGTAAGCAACTGCGGACAAGTTTTTTTAGTTTCATTCCCCTCAAGAATAGGGTGAATACCCTGTAGTTACTTTTGCTTTCCGCCTAAATACATTACTATTTTAGAGTGCAAGATAGAATAAATTCATATTCTCGGTAATTTATAGAATCCTACAAGCTCTGCAAGTTTTTTTAGGACAAAACGGCTTGCAAAATAGTTCTTCTGTACTTGGAAACTCCTTGGCATTCTTTTTGCTGCTATAAAGACGTAAGATTAAAAGCGAAGGAGAATAACATGAACCTAGAATTCGAAACAAAAGCAGAGACTCTAAGCTTACTTCAAAATGCTGGGTTTAAAGTACAAAATTTATTCTATTTTTCTGTCAGACAGTGGTTCTCAAGTCAAAGTCATATAATTGACAGAGTTCAGCGAACTTTCAAGAATCATGATGCTGTGATTGTCCGTAGCAGTTCTCAGGCTGAAGATAGTGAATCGTCCTCCTGCGCTGGAGCATTTGAATCCATCCTCAATGTAGACTTTAAAGATGAAAGTAAACTTAAAATAGCCATAGAATCCGTAATTGCTTCTTATACTGGAGAGTCCGGGGATCAAGTTTTAGTTCAGCCTATGGTGCATGATATCGCACTTAGCGGTGTGATTATGATTCGCTGTCTTGAAGATGGTTCACCTTATTACGTTATTAACTATGATGATGAATCTGGTAAAACAGATTCTATTACAGGAGGGACAGGGGTAAGCAAAACCATTTATATTTACAATGGGGTTGCCCGCGAGGATTTTGATTCACAACGGGTTTGTAAAATAATGAAGATGGTCCAGCAACTTGAAGATTGTTTTCACAGTGTCCCCCTCGATATAGAATTTTGTCAGACACGAGACCAAAAAGTCCATCTGCTCCAGGTCCGACGGATAGCTACCCATAGCCGATGGGATCCAAATGTTGAAAAGATTGTTTCTTCTAAAATTTCATTTGTAAAAGAGTTTGGAGTAAATCTAGAGAATTCATGGGTTATAGACAGATGCCCCCTGAAGAGTTGATGATTCTGGTGGATGGTGAATACTGTGGTAGTAGTCCTTCAAACAGAGGGTAAAAGTAAAATTTCATTAGATTAATTGTTTTTTTGTCTCTTGTTTCGTAGGGGACATGGTTGATTAATAAGCTAGAGATAATATGCTTGGCAATAAAACAGATATTAGTAGATTGAGAAGCGGGTAACCCACCCGTTTTGAGAACCAGAGGTAACACAATATGGATGAAAAAAAATTAGTATCATTTATCGTTATCACCCGTAATCGTGTTAATGAACGGTTAAATAACTGCTTGGCAGCTTTACGCAGCCAAAATTTTTCACCCGAAAATATAGAAATTGTTCTTTTGGACTACGGTTCAGACATAGAAACTCAAAAGCAGCTTCAGCTTCTCGCGAAGAGCTTTGACGCGCGGTATGTCTATGTCGATGAATCCGGTGCCTGGAACCGCGGGCGAGCTATTAACTTGGGTTGTCAAGCCGCTTTAGGTGAGTTGCTTGCTATATCTGATATTGATATGATTCATGGTCCGGACTATGCGGCTGAAGCTTGGCAGCGTTACGTAGAATTAGGCCGGGGGGCGTTTTACGGCAAGGGGATTCCTTGGGATCTTCCTGAGAGACTAAAAGTCAGTCAGGATGAGGTGTGCACTGAGTTCGCAGCACTAAAACAGCGTTCTACAGCCAGGCCTAGGGGTATGGGAAATGTTGTTTTTTCTCGAGCTACTTTTGACGATCTCCGTGGGTGGGAGGAAGAGTATCTGGTCTGGGGATGTGAGGATAGCGATTTTAATGACCGGGCGAAACGAAGCGGTGCCTTTTGTGTTGAGATTACGGCCGGACTCCTTCATCAGTGGCATGAAGTTCATGACAGTTCAGCAGAAGCCCGTCGATCTATCGGTTTCAACCGGGTTATGTATTTAGGGTGCGTGGGGCGGACTCCTGTCGCCCGCACGGGATCTTTTGGTAATATTTATCCCCTCGCTACACATAAAGCCTTTCAGGCTCCAAGTCTTTCGCTGGTGTTGATGGGTGTAAATAATGCTACACAGGTTGCGCCTACTCTCGCGTCTATCAACGGCGGAATGTATCCGGTTAGCGAAATAATTCTGGCTGGATTTTCAGGTGATATCGGTACATTACAGCCATTATGTGATTTTCCCCTACGGGCCATACCACATCATGAAATGGATCCTATTGTGTCGTTCCTCAAGTCAGAGGTCCGCACAGATGTGCTTGGTTTTTTGCCAGCCGGATTCTCTTTCGGCGAATATTTTCTCGTCTATGAATGTTTGGGAAAGCTTCTCTCCGGTGCACACGACGTTGATGGTTTTTTTTGGTGGGACGCCAAAGGGTATGACTTGAACCATCAGATTTTGCCTGCTTTTGAATCTACACCAAGTATAATGTCGAGCCAGACTCATCCCGTTTGCGAGGAAGGTTCATCCGGTCTGCTTGAAGATAGTTTATCTTTTGTGGGCTGGCAAGATAAATATTCCTTGTATTGTCCAGTGTTTGAAGGTGTTCAGGAATTGAGACCTATTAAGAATCCCAAGTGTTCTGTTGTGGTGATTTCCTGGGTTTTCCATCCTGACAGCGAAAGGACTCTGGCAGAATTAGCGAGTCAATTAGAACCTTCGTGTCAGATTTTGCTGGTGGATAATGGTTGCTCTCCCGGTGAGTTGGATGCGTTGTTACCTTATGTCCACACTCTTGTCCGGATGCGCGAGAACACTGGGGCGTATCTGGCGCGTAACGTGGGGGCACTTTTTGCTCTGAGTTCGGTACTCATCTTTTTGGATGATGACGGTATTCCTGGTAAAAATTATGCGCAGGAGCATTTGAAAGCACACGAAACGCACGGTATTGTGTCGGCTAGAGGCGCAGTGTTACCGAAGACGGATAATCCTCTCAACGCTTTGGCTCGTCATTATAATTTAGGGCATACTCCCTTTCCAATCTTTGCAGATATAGAGGGGAATACCTCTTATAAGGCTTCAGCCTTTTTCGTTGTGGGGGGGTGGGATGACTCTATTCGGTTTGGGGGGGGAGGAGTGGATTTGGCCTTGCGTCTTTTGCGGGCTTACCCAGACTGGGGATGTCAAATCTATTGGCCCACGGCGACTATCCGCCACGACTATTCGTCAAGTGAGGATGCGTTGGAAGTTAAGCGGGTCAAACAAGAAGCTTCGCGGCGCAATATGGAGGCCAAATTTCCTGGTTATCGTAATGCCATGGAAGCATGGAGCGTCACGAAGGGACGAACTGACGCTATCTGCTCAGTTTCTGATATGCAACTGCCAGTGGCTGGCTGGCGGGAGCGAACTCTGGAACAGGTTATGGCTGAGGCTGACCTCACTCTGGCTCGTAGACTCCAGGATGCGGGAGACAAAAATACAGCCTTAATTTTATTGCAACGAGCTAATCTTTTCTTGGAAAAAAGGAGAACTGAAAATGGCAATGCCTCTCAAGTTTTAGAAAAGTCTTCTAACTTTCCGAAACGTAACAACCTGATAAAAGAAAAGCTCATCGAGCAGGCGCATAATCTGGAGACTGCCGTTGCCAAGGCGATAGAGACCGGCACACGTCCGAAACGGCTTCTTGAAGCCGTTGTAGAGTTTCTTACATACCACGGTGAGTCGGCTATTATGGCTGGCTGGGTGAAAGACTCGCAGATGGCCGAGGGGAAGATTGTCGCTCCGCACGATGGGGCGCCCGTCGTTTCTGTCGTGGTGCCCTGCCACAACTATGGTCGTTATCTCGCTGAATGTGTAAAAAGTGTGTTGCTTCAGAGTTTTTGCGCTTGGGAGATTATAATCGTCAATGACGGTAGCACCGACGACACCCACGAGGTGGCTCAGGATATTATGGCAAACTATCCGGGCCATGCGATCCGTTATTACAGGCAAGAACAAAAGGGCATAGTGCAGCCCAGAAATCGTGGCGTAACTCTGGCCAAGGGGGAATTTATATTGCCATTGGATGCGGACGATCTCATTGCCCCGACTTTTCTGGAACGTACCGTCGCGTACCTGCTTGAGCGGCCTGAGTTAGGTTACGTCAGTACCAAAGCTCTTTTTTTTGGTAGCTCTAACAAGATATGGCCTAGCGAGCCTTTCGCTAATTTAAGCTTACTGGTTACAAACCAGCAGACTAACACAACACTATATCGTAAGACTATGTGGCAGGACGTTAACGGGTACGATGAGCGTATGATTCACGGCTACATGGACTGGGAATTTTGGATTCATTGTACTAAGATGGGCTGGACAGGAGAACAAATCAATGAACCTCTCTTTTTTTATAGGCGTAAAGACGACTCCGTAGTTATGCGGGCCAAGCAGAGGGACATAGCAATCAAGGAGCAAATAGTCGATCTGCATTCGGATATTTATGACCCTTCCAAGCTTGCCTCTGTGCGGCATGAGATGGGAGTCAATAATTGGATTCCTGCCGATCTCATTCGTAATCCGCTACGCATTCGTAAACGGGGCGTGGACTCTGATATAAAAGGAGCTCCTAACGCTGTTTCTGTGTCTGAAAATCCTAAAGGGCATATTCAAGACGACGCCGGAAAACGTCAAGTTTTAGATGTTTTGAATCAGGTTTTGCCCGAGTTATGCACATTTTTCAAACGTCCTGAGGCGGGATGTGGCATACCTTCAGAGTTCCAAAGCATGTTGAAGCGTCTTTCGAGTAAAGTTCAGTCTCTTCTTGTTCATGACAAAGGAGAAAACGCTCTTGAGATAGCAGCATTACTTCTGGCATACTACCCCCTTGAACCTGCTGCGATCATGCTGCTTTTGCAAACTCTTTCCAGCAGCGGGCATATAGCGCAAGCATTGATATTAGCCAAATTTTATATTGAACTTTTTCCAGATCAGAGAGATATGAAATCGTTTTTAGCAAAGGTGTTGCATGGCTGGGCTAGCGTGGAGGTGGATCCTCTTCATGCGCTTGGTTTGCTCGACGGAGCGGCTCTGTTGGATCCAGGAAATAATGATATTTTAACTGACTTTTGGGCTAAGTTTCGCCAGCTTGGTTTAACTCGGAAAGATTCTCCTCCTGCTACAGTGTGGTATGTTACTAACTCTTTCGGATATGGAGTTGGTGGGGTGAACGGTGTAACTGAGGCAAAATCAATGACTTTGTCTTCCATTCTTCGCGGCCCAAATGGTCCAGAAGTTTGTATTTTGACTCCGTTACGGCCAGGCCTGCCGGAAGCTGTGGCTGAGTTTGCCAAGCATCTTGGCAACGTCTGTGGGGCCGGTAACTTTCGTTGGCCTCACTGGGTTGGCACAACTGCACAAGGTGTAGGAACTTCGGTAAAGGCTGGAACATCACTTCTGAACGGAACATGTCGGCTAGTGCGTCCCCTTGAAAGTCAACCGGATTGTGTCATCGTCGAGGGAGTACGTTTGGAGGCTGACATTTATCTGAAGTCCCTTGGCCTCACCACAGACTGCCCACGCGTGTATGTGCACCACACCTCACCTGACCAATTTAGCGATAAGTATACGGACATAGACATGATGTCCGAGGCTCTGAAAGCTTTTGCTGATTACGATAATTTTGTGTGTGTCTCTGCTAACGTAATTGAGGAATGGCGGCGTTTCGAAGAACTGGCTGATAAAAATTGGGTGTACATTCCTAATTGTGCCCGTGAGGAAGAGGCTGAGCAACTGCTCTCGTATGACAAGCTCGATCTTCGTCAGGCTCTTGATTTGCCTCCTGATGCCTTTGTGGTTTTATGTTTGGCAAGTGTTCAGACGCGCAAGGGACAGGACATTCTTTTAAATCAGATTGCAGAGGTGCTACACCATCTGCCTAACGCTTATTTCTTGTTCGTAGGGCCGATCTTATCTCAGTGGGGGGGGCGTGAGATATTGGATACTGCAAGGAAATTTTTTAGTATAGATCAGGTGCGTTTTCTCGGCGCGCGCCGCAACGCTCTGGAGTATTTACGTGCCGCCGATTGTCTAGTGCTGCCTTCTCGCGAGGAGGCTTTGCCCTTGACAATCCTTGAGGCCATGGTTTTGGCTAAACCTTGTGTGGCGTCAGACGTCAACGGTATTCCTGAGTTAGTCGAGCATGAATCTTCTGGGCTTCTGTTTTCTCATTCTGTACCGCGCGACTTAGCTAAACATCTTATCAGGTTGGGGCAGGATTCCTCCCTTGCTAAGAAGATGGGGCTACAAGCTCGTCAGCGTTACCTAGACTTTTTTTCGCGACGTCTTCATTCCGCCCGATGGAACGAGGTTTTAAAAAAAATTATACTTAATGGGGGTGACTGGGCGCTCTGATGTTTCAAAAGACCTTTCAATCAGTTCTGTGCAGGAATCGTGGATATTGCAGATTTGACCTTGCCACACTTTTCTGGACAGTTCGTTTAGTCATAAAAATATAATCGTGACAGTTGATTTCTAATCCAGCAGGTAGCATCATCTCTATAGTTGAAATGGCGTCTTCTGCGATTGTAGTAGGCCTCAATATATTGGAACTGAGCTGTTTTTGCTTCATGCTTGTCTAAAAACTTTCTGTGATAGATCATTGTTATCCAAGCAGTTGTACCTTCAGCTCATATTTTGCCTGATAGACGGAGTAAAAAGCGTTTTTAACTGAAACGACTTGATCGCAAGAAATCGTAAGCGGCATCTTTTAGCAAAATCTTAGGAAAACACACTTTATTTTGATAATACAGTAGCCATGACCAAGCGTGCCGATCTTGATATTCAGAAAAAAATGAGTCTATTCTGTTAGAAATACGTTGATTTGTGCCTTGCAGATCATGGACTGTAGAGATACTTTGCATTCGGGGTGTTCTCCTATTTTTTCTATTATGTTGCAACAACATAATAGCAAGGATGCAAGGACTCTGAAATTAAAAATTCATTTTATTTAGATCTGTTGAATGAAAATTTAATTGTAAAATCAAGTCTGATCGTTGGATCCATTTAAATCAGGTATTTATATGTAGTAGGTCCTGCTTGATCGGACATTTTCTCTTGGAATAGAAGAATTATAGACTCATTAGGGATAAATGTGTTGCGGGCGAACACTATTATCAACTATGCTGTATGTAGAAAATTTTGTTTTCTACCTTAAGTTAAGTTGCACATAACTTTTAACTTGAAGAGAATGGTATGGGTAACGTGAAGAAAAAAATAGTTTTTGGTATTTTTTCTCAAAATAAATCTATGGCTGCATCAATGTTGGGCGCTCTTGCTGAAAAGCTGGGCTGGGACGTTGATGTAGTCTTTTTACCTTTGGAGTCTCGCCCGCAAGATGTGCTGGATACTCTTGATTATATCCCAGACATTTTTGCTCTATCGTTTGCTTCTTATAATAGGGAACAGGCATTTTTTGTTGCTAAAGTTTTAAAGGAGCGTGGAATCAAGGTTATCGGTGGAGGGATTCATGCTACTGCCATGCCTGGTGATCTGGTTCAAACAGGATATTTTGACGCCGTTATGCACGGTGACGGAATGGGTATTTTGGATGAAGTCCTTCAAAATTATCAGGATTTAACTGAATCTGTAGTTATTCATGGTAAAAAACATCATAATAAAAGAGTGTATCTGGATTATTTCTTTTCTGAATCTCAGAAGAAAATCTTGCGGGAAACCCAAAAAACAGATCTGCTTACAAGTTACGGATGCCCCTTTAAATGTACCTTCTGCGCCAGTTCCCGTAAGGGGTTTATGACTTTTCCTGACGATCAACTGATCGAATTTATGGTAGATATCAATGACAAATATGGCGTTAAGGTTTTTACTTTTCAAGACGATTTATTGTTTAATGATGTTAAGAGGGTAAAAAGGATAAGTAAGCATTTGCGGGAGTTGCCACCGGAAAAGGAGATCAGTTTCGGGAAAAGCGCTAATTGCAGGGCCTCCAGTTTTTCGGGTGCACTGGCTACCGAGATTAAAAATTTAAATATTACAGATGTTAGTTTTGGTATTGAGTCTGCGTCAAATAAGTTGCTAAAATTTTTAAATAAAAAACAGACAGAAGAAGATTGTTACAACGCTATTGATGTTTGCAAAAGACACGATTTATACAGTAGGATTAATTTAATGTTCGGAATTCCGACACAGGATGAAGAGGATTATAAGACTACTTTGGAATTTGTGAAAAAGGCCAAACCGGATATAGTTAATATGTTTTATTATACTCCATATCCGGGAACAGATTTGTATGATTACTGTTTTGACCATGGTTATATTCCTGCAGAATATAATCGAGATCGCTTTGACTGGTTTAATGCTCAGAATGATGGTATCAGGGAAGTTCATTTAAAGTTAAATGGTGTAGATTACCAGATGGCAGATAAGTACATGCAAGAAATTAGTGACATGTATGATCCTCTTAACTTTTTAAAGCCGCTAGTAGAAGAGATTGACAAACACACGTGGGTTATATTTGGATCAAGCACACAGATATATTTTAGCCAAGTGCTAAATGTTTTGAAAAAAATAGATATGAAGAATTGTCTGGGGTATTACGATATTGATCCTGAAGCTGAATATTGTGTCGAAAGAAGAGTTGAATTTTCAAAATTTATAGAAAACGATAGTGTCGTCCCGGACTGCATCGTCACTTATACCCATCTTTCAAGTGAAGATTATAGAAATTTTCAGGAAATAATTAGCCGTAAGTTTGGCAATATCCCACTAATCTCTATTTCTACTATGCAAAGGCACTCTTTGGAAGATGTCAAAAAGATGCTAAATCCCTCCCAGATTTGAACTGCCCGCAATTCTTTGAGTTTGGCAAGGAGAGGGACAACACCTTTTAAACCTTCATCGCCGAAATTTTGTTGTAAAATTTGCGCTCTTTCGTCCTGACCCTGCTACAAGATTGTGGACACGAATTTAAGTCGCTATCCTGACTTTTACAGGAGAAGCGAATGACCAAATCCAAACGTCGGAATTACGATCCAGAATTTAAACGAAATGCGGTCCTTTTAAGTGAAGATCTATCCCGAACTCATACCGAAGTTGCAGACAGTCTTGGGATCTCCCCCAATATTCTTTATCGGTGGCGTCGTGAATATTTCCGTAATGGAGGAGATGTGTTTGCCGGACAGGAAAATGGAATTTTGACTGATGAGAAACGAAGGATCAAAGAGCTGGAGAAGAAATTACGCGATGCGGAAACTGAGCGTGATATCCTAAAAAAAGCATTGGACATCTTCAGCAGCGCACCGAAATGACGTTCCAATTTATAAAAGCGAACCTCTCCAGTTTTCCGGTGAAGAAGAAGTGCCTGACTCTGGGCGTTTCCATGAGCGATTTTTATGCGTGGTTATCGAGACCTGAATCAAAAAGAACTATTGAAAACAGAGCATTGTTCCAGCGTATTCAGGAGCTTTATTATGAGCATGGTCAAATGGCGGGAAGTCCCATGATCACAGCCGACCTGTAAGATGAAGAATGGTTCTGCTCAGTTAGTCGCGCTCGAGTTGCAAGAAAAATGAAAGCAATGGGACTCCGGTGTAAAACGACAAGAAAGTTCGTGGTCACAACAGACTCTTCTCATAAGGAGCCGGTTGCCCCCAACTTGCTGGACCGCCGGTTCTTAGCATACAAGCCGAATACTGCTTGGGTTACGGATATCACATACATTAGAGTTGGCAAGAAATGGCTTTATATCACTGTTTTTATAGACTTGTTTTCCTGAATAATTGTTGGTTGGGATTTAAGTGATTCATTGGAAAGAAGCTCCGTAATCCGCGCTTTTCAAAAAGCAATAGCAAGACGTCGACCACCGAAAGGGTTGATGATTCATAGCGATCGGGGGGGGGCAGTACGCCAGCCGGGAATTTAGAAAATTGCTGGCAAAACATGGTTGCATCCAAAGCATGAGCCGTAAAGGAAATTGCTGGGATAATGCGGTTGCTGAATCCTTTTTCCATACCCTTAAAGCGCAAATGGTCTATCACAGGAGATTTGCCCGCAGGCAGGAAGCTGAAATTGCTCTCTTCCAATATATTGAGGCCTATTACAACCGCAGAAGACGACACTTCAGTAATGGATGGCTGTCACCTGCTGAATTTGAAATCAACTGTCAGGAAAATATCTTTGTGGCTTAACTGACTGTCCAGAAAAGTGTGGCAGGATCAATATCGAGTTTTTCGCTGACAACTTCACCAATTTTGGTCAGTCGGCAGCCGCAGTTGCATATTTTTTCTTCTTCAGG
>NZ_JAEINN010000029.1 GCF_016342405.1 Maridesulfovibrio ferrireducens
ACAGAAGAGGTTCCTACTTCTTTCCAGCCCCATTTCTTTCCAGCCTTATCAAGTTGAACAGCTTCAGCGTTTATGCCTTTCTTTACTTTATTCGCAACAGCTAAACGAATACCTCTTTCAGCATAAGGTTTGCCGCTGTTCATCACGTTCACGCCTTCTGGAATAGCCAAAGGAGGTCGCTTATACGAAATAGGCTTCGTGGTTTTCCCACTATTTGCCCACTTCTTAAAGTCGGCAGGGTTCATTTCAGTAATAGCGCCTATTCCCTGCCAACCATCAGCATAGTTGGAAAGGTATCCTTCCTGAGCTTCTTGCTCGCTATCAAATCCCGCTAAAATTTTATGTTCATCAAAAGAACCGTCATCATTAATCTGGTCAACGACATAAATAGGTCTACTTTCAATATCAGAAGCTTCAGCACCTTCTTTCAGGAATATATCAAGATGATCCTTATCTTTGCCTATGGTCCCTTTGATGTATCCATAATGGGACTGCATGGTGATAGACCACGGCTCACCTGATTCGTCTGTGCCGGATCGTTCTGAACCTACAGGATTTTCAATGGCGATATCCATGCCCAAAGCTCGGACATGTGCTTTCTTGTAATTACCTGCTTCTTTCTGTGCTTGTGAAGGTTCAGCTAAGTTATTCAATGGAGAAGTTGCAGCTTCGTGCGCCTGAATATCAATAACAGGCTGATCCTCTACGACGGGTTTATCTTTTGCTAACTCAAGCCCCATAGAAGTAGAAGGAGCTGGCAGATTGAGATTCTTAGCATCATATGGAACCGGAAGATCTCGACGCTGAGAGTCTTCAACGACTTCAAAATCTGGAGTATAAACCATCTCAAAATTAGGATCTCTGCCGTAAGCCGGAATAGCTTCGGCGTTACGAGGATAATCTAATTCAATGGCTGGATAAGTATTCTTTGCCTGAGGAAGTCCAAGAGGAGCAGTCCCTTGAGGCATAGCCATACGCTGTCTGCCGTCATTCATAGGAATGGAGTCGTATGCGGTCTGTTCTCCCTGCTGTGAGATTATATTAGCACCAGGTGGCAATGCTTGCATTTCTCTTGCGGCAGGTAATCCTCCTTGAAACTGTCCAAGGTTGGGCTTAACCGTAGGATCTTCCATACCCATCAATTCAGAAGGAGATTCAAACGGAGTTGCGTTTTCCTCTCTTACTCTTCGGAGTTCTTCCGCATAGCGAGCAAGAATTTCTTTTTCCGTATAGCCTTCATCATTTAGAGCTTGAACTTTTGCATTAGGAAGCCCTTGCGAAGACTGAGGTTTAAATTCTGGCTCCCCCATGCCAAGGAGGTCAACGGTTCCGGCAAAAGGAGTTGCATTCTTTTCACGGACTTTACGAAGTTCTTCCGCGTAGCGAGCAAGAATCTCTTTTTCCGTATAGCCTTCTTCATTTAGAGCTTGAACTTTTGCATTAGGAAGCCCTTGCGAAGATTGAGACTTAAATTCCGGCTCTCTCATGCCAAGGAGGTCAACAGTTCCGGCAAAAGGAGTTGCATTCTTTTCACGGACTTTACGAAGTTCTTCCGCATATCGAGCATGGATTTCTTGCTCTGTGTAACCCTTCTCATTTAAAGGTTGGGCTTCAGGCTTGGCTTTAGGTATCCTGCTTGAACTAAGTGCAGGGTCTTCCATGCCAAATGCGTCAGAGGCAGAATCAAAGGGTGATGCAGTGGTTTCTCTAGCATTACGAAGATCTTCATCGTATCGACTATTTACATCAGCTTCGGAATACCCTTCATCAAAACTCTGCTCAGGGGTTAGAGTTCCCTCTGGAGGAACTTCATCTTTCAAACTACCAATGAGCTCATCATTTTCAGGCTGAGATTGTTCAGCAGGAGATTCGCCTTTTAATAGGTCGAAGGCTTTACTACCAGCCCCATGCATTCCCATCTGAAGAACAGAACCAACGGCAACAGGTCCGGCTTGTGTGTCAATAAATTCGCTTAAAGTAGGATCAGTTTCGCGAAGACCCATATCCTTCCGGATACCTTCTTGGCCTTCATATGTAGCATATTCGGTTGCTTCTTCTTCAGCTATTTCAAACCCTAATTTAGCTCCAATCCTTGAAACAGCTCTTTTAGATATGGCTTCAGTAGCCTTTGAAAGCCCTGGGATTCTGCCGAATATTTTGCCGCCAACACCTTTAAAAAGGCCAGCGGTCAACCCTTGAGAAATAGCTTCTGGGCCAGCTTCCCATAAACCCATTTCAGTTGCTTCGGAGTCAATGTCCTGTTTAATCTGCTCCCAAACTTCTTCGGTGAGATTGACATTGTTCTGTTTTGCCACATCAAGCATTTCATCAAGAAACTGGTTTTTAGCAAGCCTATAAAAAGCGGGGCCGGTTGATCCTGCCGCGCCAGCCATTGCGCCAACAGCAGTACCAACACCGGGAACAACAGAACCAACGGTAGCCCCAGCTAAAGCCCCGGCAGTACCTACAGTTGCACTTGTGGCAATACTTGCTGGCCCCTGATAAAGAGATTCGTTCCAACCATCTCCTTGAATAACCTGCTTGGAGAGTATGCGAGAATTTCTGTCTTTCTCCTGCTCATCAATAACTTCTTGAGCATATGAATCGTCATTAACCTTAACGTCTCCACCTTGATAAATCCTTGCAAGATCTTCTGGAAATTGATCGCGAACCGCATCAGCAATCCCATGCCCCAGCTCAGAAACACCACCAAGAAACCCGCTGCGGTCAGGTATATCGGCAACAGTAATAGGCTTGTCGGGATTGTGTTTGTTATAGCGATCAACATAAGCTTGAAGCTTAAAATCTTCCTCTTTTGCTCCAGGAAGACCAAGCCCACCTTTGGAAGTTAATCCTGCCGGTGCAAGTTCATCCGCCAAAGCAAACAAAGAATCCATGTCAAAGTTCGTATTTTGCTCAGTTCCGGAATCAAGAGGCTGATAGTCATATCCCATTGCGTCCTCGCTTGGTTTCTACTTCTCTAATCATAAACATACGCTACGCCTTCAATCCAAGGTAATTTAAGTTATTAAGATATTCTTGATAACTGGGGTTCTCGACAATTTGACCTTTACCATTGCGGATTTTTTCAGAAGGCTTTTCTTGAATTCTTCGAGCTTGCCCATTTTTATCCTTGGCCCAGATCTGTCCGTTTTTGTCTACAACCGCCCTTCCTCGATATGCGGCAAGTGGATGCGTATCAGCAGGAGATTCTTGTGCAGCAGGTAATCCTCTTCCTGGCGAAGCGGCTTGGCTACTCGGAGCTTCGGCTTGCACAGGTATTGAGCCTGTGTCCGGAGAACCAAAACTCATGACATGAACACCCTTGTCCGGCCCTTGATTGGCAGGTGGATTTCTTTGTGAATAGATTGCGCGAATACTATCGTCAGAAAAGCCCTGCTGACGAAGCTTATTAATCTCTTCAGCTTGACTGATTTGTTCCTTCGATGGAGGCGGCTGGATATATCCAAGCTGCTGACCAAGCTGGATATATCTCTGAGCAGTGCTACGGGTTTCATTTGAAAGCTTTTTATCTTGCGAAATTTCAATAACCTTCTGCATAAATGGCTTACGATCTTCAGGAGCCATGTTGTCGAGACTGTCCGCATCGGGAAAACTGAACGTCATACCATCGCCGTCTTTAACACTCTTAAGCATCTTGGCCATGTCAGAAAAAGCATTACGCGCCTGAGTGATCTGTTTATTATGAGTTTCAACTCCAGCAGTCTTAGTCTTTGCTTCATAAAGTTTTTGATTTGCCAAAGAAGTAGCCATACTTTGCTTGGAAGATGCAATGCCCTGCTTTGTTGCTTCTATGGAAACTAAACTCTTTGCTCTGTCCAAATCTTCAAAGACAATGCCTCGCTTCTTAAGTTCAGCCATAGAGCGAATAGTATAAGGATCCCCGCCGCCTTCGGGGTAAACAAGGTAGTCGATATCACCCATGTCGTTTATATTCTTCTGAGGAACAATCGTGATGGAATTTTTGTTTCCATCTGTGGCGCGCATGTGAAACTTAGGGTTCATTCGCTTTTCAAAATTATTTTGACGAATAGCCTCTGCGTGTTGAGCACTTTGCTGAAAGAACTGCTTCCCGCCCATGGAATTAATAGTCTGCATGACTTCTTTGAGTCCCATACGCTGAGTCTCTTGAGCTCCTTTCGTGCTATCAATATACTTAACTGCAAAAGTCTGAGATTTAGGATCAAAGTTATCTAAATGGTATGGCATTGGAGCTGCTTTTGTTAGATTCTCAATTCCCGCAAGAGCCTCGTCAGTCCTTCCCTCTTGAAGTAATTGATTGACCTGCTTTGTTCCTGCTTGAAACTCTTGGTACTTCCTACCAAGCAACTCGCTTCTGTTCTGGTGAAGAAGGTTTTTGCCCTGCTCGGTATCCCCGTAGGTTTTTGCAAGACTCGCAACCGCAGCGATGCCAGCCGAATCCGTGGGCTTTATTACATCAAAGTTGAAATTGTTTTTCTGGAGAATTGGAATGTACTCATTTGCCCTAGCTTTAACATTGGCATTGAATGTATATTGTGCCTGCTGATCTTTGTTCGCAAGCCCTTGAGTGTGGTAGCTTTGAGCCTTAAACCTATTGATGGACGAAATATCTTCAGGCATCTCCTGCCCATTCTGCAAAGCGGCAAGACCAAGACCAACTTGGTTTTTGTCTTCCTTGGCTTGATTTATGTTTTCAAGCTCTGCGGCATAGATATCGGTACGCTTCATCTGGTTCATCAGGCCCATGCCTTGATTCGCCATGGTCATTCCATCTTGAAAATTTATTCTTCCGTGTCTGTCTGGCATGAGAATCTCCTATGAAAAAAGGTAAGCGGCAGCTCCAATAGCAGCACCAGCCGCACCGCCAATAGGCCCACCAACTGCAAAACCAGCCATCCCCATTCCGGCGGCAGCCCCGATAGCTCCTCCAGCAGTTGGGCCGGGGCTTGTGGTTGTCTGCGATCTAGCTTGCCCCATAGCTCCATATGACTGAGCCGCTTGGCCTACACCCTGCAAAGCCTTGCTTGAAACATCTTCAATTGGATAAAGTCCGAGTCCCATAATATACTCCTATTTCGCAGCAGGAAGCCCAAAACCGATAGCCCCCCGAAGTCTGTTGTAATTCTCTGTTTCTGCACCGGTACGAGCGCCTTCTTTTGCGTAGGCGGTGTTCTTTGCGCGGCTTAAATTTAGATCGTTCATTGCGCTTAAAAGCATACCGGACGAAGGGTTGCTGCCTCTTCTGCCGCTCTGACGAGTAAGGGTCTTAGCAGCATCTTTATATTGCCCTGCGACTGTTGCTGTGGCTTTGCCCATGCGATCCTCAATATTCACGCCTTTCAAAGCTTGGTCATAATATTTGTTAGCAACTTCAGTCTGAGCAGGAAGAAGCCCGAGAGCCGTGTTGTTCTGTGCGGTTGCCAGCTGATAACCAGACCCCATTGCATCCGTTTTTGCTGGCAACAAACCAAGAGAAGCCCCGCTTTCAGCTGTGCTAAGTGTATTCGCTGCTTTTTGTGCTTCTGTTTGACCGGGAAGCAATTCAGTAGCCGCTCCTATCTGAGCTTTTTGCAATCCCGTCTGAAGCGGAACAAGTTCCCGGTTGGCTGCAATTTTATCCCTTTCAAGACCCGCATTGTTGTTCATCCAAAAATCGTAATAACCTTGCCCCATACTGAGTTGCGTCTCAGCAATTGAGGCCATTCGATCATTATATTCTTTGTCGATCGAAGTGCTTGTTGTTGTCTTTTCTCCACCACCGCTCATACCGCCACCTCCAGAGATTCACGAGTTACATAAGACAATATAGAAGGGATGGATTCGCCTGTTGACGCATCAAAATCCCCATAAGGAAGCTCACCCATGATCGTCATGCAGGACTGTTTTGCTCTCCGGCATGCAGCTCTATTCTTTTTCGCGACATTGCCAAGCAACATGTCGAATAAGTATCCATTATCGTCCTTCAAATGGAGCAAGTGTTTAATAGAGGCTTGTTCCAATCCCTTGACCTTTGCTCCCCAAAAATCACGGAACAAGCAAAAATGAAAATAAGCGGTCCGTTGCTGGAAATGATTTAGCCAAGTAAACCCTGCTGCTTCATCTCCATCTAAAATGATAAACAAATGTGACCTCGTTTTCATGTCCTCTAAAAACCTCCTTGAATCATTCAAAGATCCATCCATAAAAACCATATCCGCAAGACCTTCCTCCTCCGCTCGTAAATAAAGATTCTCAACAAACGAATCAGGCAGGGTTCTAACTCCGTCCAGCTCGCAGTATGGAAACAGACTTATAATTTCATCAGTCATAAAATTTATTCTCCTATCGCAATATAATTTACGGTTCCGGCAGCAAGCTCGTTAACCGCCCCGGTATCCATTGTTGCGGATTCAAATGTCAGATTGGTAGAAGTGGCCCCTGCATTTCCTTCCTGTCTTTTCCAATTTGTCGTGATAACAATAGAGCCGAGAGTCACATTGACATATGCAGATGCATTATCAGACCAACTGTAAGGGCATGATGCGTATGTTACAGCGACAATCTTTCCTGTAGTCGGCATTGAGGTTAAACTTAGTGTCCCCGTAACTGTAGAGCTGCTTCCGCTAACTTTTTGCCCTCCAATTTCCACCCAATGATTAACTGATCCTCCTCCACTTACGGTTGAAGATTTTGCGTAAGTGACCGAGTAGGTAGCGGAAACAAACTCCCAACCAGCTCCAGGAGAAGGTGGAGACATAGAAAAACTACTTGAATCAGAATCGGTATCGTAAGTGTCGTATTGATCGGCATAAGACGCACAGTGTGCATTGTTAGAAAAGGACAGGTTAGCAACTGAAGAAGTGTATTCCCAAGCGACTGTCCCAGACTGGAAGGTACTTGCAGAAGTTGTGGCAGCAGCACTTAAAGTTACGCCGTAAGCCCCTGCTGTGATTACACCAGAGGTAAGAACGCCTGTAACATATCCGAGCGTTGCTCCAATCGAGACAGTAGTTGAAGCTTTCAGAACTCCATTAAGGAACATCGAAATCACGACAGATCTATAATAATAGGTCGCTGAAACTGTAGCTGGAGCAACGGAAGCAATTTTAAATGTCGCGTTTATTTTTGTGCAGTTAGCCGGGGTTGAATATGAGAACGTTGGACCTGCTGAGTTAACACCGGAAGCAGCAAATCCAATAGGATAATCCTGCGCTCCTGCTGCAATGATAAGCCTTGCGTTAGCCATGAACCTGAACTGATTAGTCGCATACTCTTCTATGCTTGTGACTTCCATATTCAAGGCTTGATCAGCGGGGGAAGAATTCTTGTAACAAGTCAGATTGCGCGGTGAGAGCTGTATCTGAGGAGGAGCAACCCAATAGCCGGGAAGATTCACCCAAGTACCGTTTTCAGCAAATCCCGTTTCCCAACGCTTAAGGGCTTTATACATTCTATGCCCATTTGCCAGCCAACGATAAAATTCAATGTCGCCGTCAGCCAGAAGCATATAATCGCTACCAGCGGCAACGTTTCCGTTAACGTCTAAGGCTCCATCCTTACCGATCATAAGAGAAGTTTTGTCGCCCTCAGTATTCAGCAAGAAATTCCCATCACCGGCGAAAAGCTTTGCGCCTTCACCCATGCGAAGAAGTCCACCTGTTCCAAGCTGAATCTGTGCGGAAGCTGAAAGAAAAGCTCCTGTAATGATCTCCGCATCAAGCGTTCTTGTAGCAATGGCCCCATCAACAATCATATCACCGTCAATGCCTATTGTTGAGTTGCCGTCAACCGTACCAATCACAAAGGGAATCTTAGGAATTGAACCGGGAGTAACTACTGCAAACTTATCAACGAGGAAAATGGCCTCGGAAGTCGCTCCGTCATTTGCAAGACCGAACCCGGCAATATGCCCATCTACGTCAGTTTTAATGAAATACTGAGCCAGAACCCCTGCTATATCAGTTTTACTAATTTCAATTTGAGCCTTGTTTGCTTCGATATTGTCCAGCCTACTGTTCAAATCTCCATAAAGCTGAGACTCGGTAATGCTGTTTTGCAACACATGAAGAGTTTCTTCCAGAGCCTTCCCCAACGAAGCCGGTACGACAAAACCGCCTTGCTTCGGTTCCCATGTTGAATAATTTCCAGACCAGTCAACGGACCTGATCCAATAGTAATGAGCTGTCCTTGTATTAAGCCCTGCGTGAATAAATTCGGTAACAGGCTTCGTGACTATTCCAAGCCTCAAAGCATCAGAAAGAGAAGACGAACCGACAGAACTCCAAACTTCAATATGTGACAGATATTCATCACTCGGGTTCATCCAAGTCAGTTTGTTCGCAAAGATCTGCTGATCAACCACCAAATCACGAGGAGGATTAGGAGGTGTGCTGTTACGGATCAACCGACTGAAATCATATTCAGCGTCAGTTCCTACGGCCTTTTGAGCAATACGAAGCCCCATGCCTTCGAGATCTGCAAAAGTGACAACCGTTTCAGACTTAGGACCACGCCTTTTACCCTGCATGGTTTCTAGTGATTCCTTTACAGCCGAAAGGAAATCCCTCGTGGACTTGTCCAGTCCAGCCGGAACATTAGGAATATTAGGAGATAAGTTTCCTTTAGTTGCCACGTTGCAAATCTCCTATAGAAGTTGAAACGCGAACCTCGTAAACTTCGGCAGTCCCTTCGATTTCAAATTCCCAATCACGCGCCAATGTTCCGGAAGGCAGTCGGAAAGCTTCCTCTGAAGTAATGGAATTCGTAAAAAACAATTTACCGTCCTCATAAAGACGAAAAGCAAGCGGCGACAATGCAGACTGAGTTCCGATTATTCTAGCCGCACCCATGTTTATTGCGATGGAGTAGAACGAATCCTTAGACTTCCAAAGGTAGCTCATAGGAGTTGCAGAACCTTCCCACTTTTCAATGCGGTAATTCGTATCGTCAAAAGTCAGCAGGTAAAGAGCATCGTCCTCAGTATCAACGTAACCGCCGTAAACCTTCTTGCCGGCCAATTCAATATTAACGATATCCTGCAACTCGAAGTCGTAAATTATGCCTCGGTTAGTTCCTTCAAAGAATCCGAAATACTGACCGTCATGATAAAAGCTGATCAACTTTTCAGGCTCAAGAGCTTGCCACTGTTCCTTTGTATAAAGAGGACGAGTGAGCATGTTTACACCTTCAGGGCCGATCAAAGTAAGTCCGTCAGGCGCAGCGTAAAGAACGCCACCGGGAATGTTAACAATCGACTTCTTTGCAACGCAGGACTGATTAAAAGCGAGCTTGTCCATTGATAATGAAGAAGGATCGATACCCGCAATGAGGTGCGCCTTGTCTTTTGTCAAAACGACAACCGTCTGATCGAAATATCCAAGACCTACAATCTCAGAAGGAACGGAAAGCTTAAAGTTCCACGGGTAAGCATAAGGAATGAACGACTCTGATACGAAGATATCCTTCCCTTTGAAGCAAAAGAAAATCCCGTTTCCGGTATGAATCAATCCTTTTACATCATCTTCAGGACGGCTCCAGTTCTCAGTTTGAAGGATTTCGGAACTGAGTTCGCTATCTTTCAGTTCATCGAGATAATCTGTTTCACTGGCTGGCATATCAGCGGCAGCATCCGACCAAGGAATAAGCTGATACTCTGCTCCAGTGTCGCCAGAATTGAGTCTGTATAGTCTGAAATGAGTAACAGCCACACCATCAAGTGTTGGAAGCCTGAAATTTGATAGCAAACATCCCTGCCCTGTTTTCACATCAATATTGCCTGTAGGATCGGAAGGTTCCGACTCTTCACCCCACTCGGTAACGTATGTGTAAACGTATGAGGTACTGCGCTCCAATTCTGCATCATCAGCAACGGACGCAGGAGCCAGTTGAACAGTAAGAGGCTGATCAGGCTTAGGAAGGCCGAGCCGCTTAGTCTGAGTTGGATAAGTTGAAATATCTCCCGAAGTCGCAAGAGCTTGATCTGTCTGCTTCGGATAGCTGTCACCAGTAAACATAATCCTATCACTGGAACTCGCAGCGGACTTCACAACGTCAACGTCATTAGTCCAATACAGCCATTCACCAGAATCAAGCTTGTAGATAGAGCGGATAGTCCCGGCTTTAGGAATTGGATTAGGAGCCTGTCCCTCAAGGTTAAGAACAGGGGCTAGAATTCCGCGCTTAAGATTGCAGTTTCTGGCAATCTGCGAGTTCGAAATATCTAAATGTTTAGGAGATAGACGAGGCTTTGTGCCTCGAAAGAAAGGGATAATTATGGACATATCTTCAACCAACTTATTTTATATTGACGAACTAATAACAGTAAGATATCTATTTTGCCTCCAGAGGAGACAATACGTTTCTTCTGATCCCACTCTCTGGCACCAAAGATATCCCCTTGGTTCTTAATTTACCCTAATTAGACCCTTTTCTTTGGTGCCAGTTCTTTTAAAATCTTCATTTTATTAAGCCGCCTCGCAGAAATTACAGAAACTTCGAGATTAAAAAGGCTTCGGGAATCTCGCTTTTGTGGCAAGACAATCTTCTTTATACTTTGCTATCTGCTGATCATCGCCTTTTGCTATCCCATCCAAATATTCCGCCATTGGAGGATAATCAGCTTTCCGGCATTCGACGCAGCCAGTTCCGAACTTATACCAATCTGTATCGACAATCGTAGCCGGTATACTGTCAGGCATGTCGAACAGGCATGTTTCTGAGTAGATATTCAGCAAGTCTTCTTGAAATCTATCTTCAAGTACATTATCTGGTGATCCATGCCTTAGAGCCTGTAGATATAATTCAAACATTATACACCTCCTACGGGTATGCCTGTGGTCCGTGACATACAGCCACAAAGAACCGCATGACCATTCAAATCTAGTACCGTAACCACATTATCTTTTATTTGGAATCTTCCATCATCACCCCAGTTCCCTGCCGCCTCATCCCACACGAGTTCTTTGAACCATACGTATTGATGTATAATCCCGCCTACATTGACCGTTCCGCTGATACATTTGAGCGCACGCTTAGAACTTGAATGAGACAAAACACCTATGTTGTGGATGATGTCTGTATCCCATAAGCCGAACTTGTTATTCTCTGAGGCTTTGTTATATGAGATGACTTTTGACAATAAGCTCGTGGGGAGGGTAGTTCCTGTGTGGACATTGCCAGTCAGATTACCTGCAAGGATATTTCCGTGTTGCGAGTAATGTTCATTAGTGTAGTAAACATCACCTACGGATAAAACTTCGTTCGGGTTTGTGGCTGGTCGTAGGCTTCTAGCTCTGGTTTTATATTCAAGTTTAAAACCCCCTTTAGATATCAACTCATCTTTCGATGTATATCCGAGAGCAGAATATGAATCGGCTATGTTTGCAATGGTCACATTTTCAGCATTTGCGGGAGCAAGGGTCAGTTCGGTTGTAGGCCAACTAGATCCATATCGAACTAGATTGCCCGAAGCAGATCTGCCGTATGTGTAGCCACGGACGGTAATCTTGCTCCCGTGTTTTATTCCAACAGCATCAAGGTCACTAGCCCAATATTGCAAATTCCCCAACGACTGACTAATTTTCTTATTTCCCTCGTCAAAAAAACCTGTGTTAAGTGTGCCATATGCTGAGTCGGGGATTTCGAGGAAAGACAGTTCGGAAACTGCCGCATCAGTAGAAGCGGATGCGACTTGCAATCCGAGAGTAGTTGAATCTGCGTCTGCCTCAATAATGGCATAATGCGTACCAGCAGAAACAATGAAGTCGTGGAAATTTTCTTCTGCACTACCGTCTGTGTCATTGGGCGACCAATACCCACGAAGGACTCCTGTTGTGCCCGATTCTATTACAAGTTTTAGTAGCCACTTGCTGCCCTCTGTAACCGCTATAGAGTGTGCAGCAAAAACAGCTCCCCATTGGGCAACCCCCGAGAACGAAACTGAGCCATTTAGTGGCGTGGGACCAGATGAAGACCACCCACCAGCCATACCATCCTGCTCAAACGTAGGATCAGGCGCAATATTATTGTACTGGTCTGCGAATACTCCGTGGAGTTCTGCGACGGTGAAATTCTTCTTTGGCAACAGGTATTCGATTACATCAAGGTCGCCCTCTTGTTGATCTGCGGGGTCTGTGGATTCTTGCTCGACTGTATAGGAATATCTAGTACCATCTGTAGCAAAGTCACTGACAATACTTGTTCCGTGTTCGGGCAATATCGCTAATGTTTGTGTTCCTGTTTCCCCGATCTGTATCAAAAAGAGGTCGTAAACGGCACCACTACCATTAAATAGCTTCCCACACACACTGGAGGATAACCTGTCATATAAGCCATATGACTTGATCCGACCCCCTACACTATGATTTTGGAGTATTACACAATCCCCGACAGGCCAGCTAACCACAGTTACCGTGTCCGGCGTTATCTCCCCGATTCTAACAGTCTTCATCTTACCCGCAGTACCCTGCACTACGCCTGTTATGTCTCGGTTTGCCTCTGCATCAAGTACACGCTGTATGTCAGGAGAATAACCCGCCATATCAGCAATAAAGCCTACTGCCTCACCTTTGGCTGATTCAATGTATGTGAGGGCTGAACTTTCTGCCGCTGTTATCTCAGTCACGGCAGTGCTTTTTTCGGTATCAATAATTGCAGGGATAGATGCGGCTAAAGACTCAGCCTCCCCTTTCGCAACTACCGCCCCGTCCCTTGCACTTTCAGCCCCAACTTTCGCAGCCTGAGCAGCATCACGCGCACTCTCAGCCGCAATCTTAGAAGTTTCAGCCTGACCAGCAGACGTACTCGCTGAAACAGAAGAACTTAAAGCATCACTTTTACTTTGCTGTGCGTCAGCGGAAAACTGAGAAGCGTTGTTCTCTGAAGCCAAAGCGTTAGCTTCAGAAGTTGCGGCAGCAGCTTTAGCAACTTCAGCCTGATCTTTGGCCTCAATAACAGAAGCATTAAAAGTTTCCCCTACATATGAACGAGGGAATGGTGGAATATTCGCAATCTCAAAAAGATTACAATCCATATTAGGAACAACTGCATCAAGCTTGATACTCTTGCCAGTAGGCAGAAGGATCTTAAACGCATACTCGCTGTTCTCGCTTCCAAGCTCATTCGGGAAAAGAGCAAGCACAGTAACACCGGTAGCATCACTAATGCCGTTAGCAACCTGTGGAGCAACAAAGCCATTGTATTTCTCAGTTGTACTGAGCTTTGCAGAAACCCTCGCACCCTCAACCGGATTACCAAGGGAGTCATTGACTTGAATCGTTACGTTTACGGTAGGGACGCTCATTGGCCGAAGCTCCTTGGCTTAACTGTAAGAGAACGCTTTGCGCCGCCTGTAATCACTCGGATCTTTGCAGAGGTGATACCGTCCTCAAAGAGTTCGTTCTTAATCTGTGCGCCGGGTAAATCTTCCCACTCGCGTCCACGCATGGCTTTCAAACTGGCAACAGCACCATAAGCAAGGTATTGCCCCCAATCTTCCATCAATCCTTCAGGTATTCCAGTGGACAAAAGAGTCGGCTTCAAAGCCGCTAAAACTGAAAGCTGTGTATCGAAAGTCGGTATACCTATTAAATCAATGGTGTCACTCGTTGAGCTGAACTGAACTTCAGGAATCAAAGCCACGCCACCGTTTAGGTTCGTGACTGTAATAATCTCGCACACTCTTGCTCCTCTTGGCGGTTCAAGCTCGGCAGAAACAATGCCAGCAGGGAAAAATAAGGGATCAAGCTCTTCACGCCAAACCTGAGTCCGTTGGCAGAACACAATTGCAGCCCTGCGAATCTCGTTGACGATTTGAACCTTGGGACACTTGTCTACTTCTGGCAGAACATAAGGCATAAGGATTTTCCAATCTGCATTAGCCACGATTTAGCCTCCCACCACTTCAATTTGTTTCGGATAGAAAAGATCAGCTTTAAGTTTAACGCCAAGAGCCTGATAGAAGGCCGAAAGATGATGCTGTGATTTTGTAAAATTCGCCGCAGAGCTATCGCCAGACATGGCGGAGTAAAGCATCCAGTCTGCAATTGGCCCTGCGAATGTCTCAGGAATAGTCAAATCATCAGCAGATCCGTCAATAGGTGTAGGTTCTGCTGAGTATGTCATTGAAACGTAGACCGAGGCTCCAGTCGTAACGCCGGGATAAACCCAAAATGCTTGAGGATTTTCCTTCGCGTCATAGGCATAGTTTTCAACCTCTGTTCCAGTTGTGAGCCAATCAAAGGCTCTCATTGCATCCTTAGCAGTGAGAAATATGGGTTCGCCAGGAGTTGTCCCATTCGAACCCATATTTTGAATTACTTCGATGAGCCGAAGAGCTTTCTTGCTTGCTCCATCATGCACCAACGGATCAGGTAGAATCTGCTTAACTCCGTCCTTCAACTTGATGGATTCAGTGATTGCCGTTGAATCAGGCCTGTTAAGAGCGATCTGGCGAAGCGCACTATTAAACAAGTCCGTAAGCGACAGAACATCATCAGCAGGTTCCCAAGGCCAACGTCTAGTTGCCCCCATATCCTGAAGCTTGGAAGAAACAAGCAAGAAAATTTCTTTGGCTTTCATTGTTAATCCTTAAAGTGTCTGGAATGGATAACGTCGAACATCGCGAGTGCCAGTAATGCGCCCTGACTCATCGGTGATCTGTTCAGTTTTGACAGCATCATTTAGGACGTTGATTACAATTTTCGGAACTTCCACTTCAACATCGCGCTGAATCTGGAATCTGCGTCCGTTGCAGTTTAGGAAAACATCTTCCTTTCCATCGAATTCAGCAGAGCTAGGAATGATGATTTTGTGCATCTTTTCTGCTTTAGGCTCTTTCGCCTCAGCTTCAAGTTCTGCTTTAGTTTTCTGAGTCATGGATATTCCCTCCAAGGGAAGCGGGAGAAGTTGCCCTCTCCCGCTATTTTATTTGTTTAGAGTTTTACGCAACACTCAGCGCGAGCCATCCAAGCATCATTCAGAATGATAGCTGCATACATGGTCTTCCAACCCACAGAACCGCGCTGTCCGAGAGGGTCGCCACCGCGAGGAGAGTTGGGATTCATAACCATAGGAGTAATGGCCTTTTTGCCCCTGAGAGGCACAACCCCGAAAGCATCGCGAGCGAGGTAGATAACAGGGTAAACATCCGCTTTGATTCCGGTTGTGGAGATCATGGTTCCCTTATCACCGCCGGCATCAGCCCAAGGTTCATAGAGAGAAGAGGCACAATAACGGACTTCTTCAACCGCTCCGATTTCACCGGGGAGAGGATCTTGAGTACCGTATTTTTCAACGGGAACGAATCCAGCCATGTCGCGAATTGCACTGGAACAATCAGTGTGACAAAGACCTATAAAACAAGGCCCGACAGGGCGAGTTTCATAATTCTGAGAACCGGAAAGAAACTGAGTGTGACGTTTGCCGTTCATAGCAAGAATACCGCGAAGCGCTCTGCGCTGAGTAGCGAGATTCAATTCAGCGTTAACTTCATTACGAGCAGAACCGTTTGCATAGAAAACAGAGGTTCCGCCTTTGAGGATGCCGTAGTTAACAAGCTCAACAGTTTCAGCCGCCTGTTCGCCAGTAATACCCATGAACTCCTGAAGGATCGGATCTTCGTGAGTATCAGCGATAACATCAGTCAGTTCCACATAGTCGCCGTACTGCTGAAGAGTGACGGTTACATCAGTCTTAGTTCCGGTTTTACCTGCGGGGGTTACTCCCTCGGTCATAGGAGTAAGAGCAGGGGCAAGAGAATTGTAACGTCTAAAAATCTGAGTTTTAGTGTTGTTTTTTTCTAAAGGACGGCCCTGAGCAAAACGTTCGATCAAGCATAGAGCGATTGCTCTTTTGAGGAAGATCTTGCATGCCTTCCCTGCTGTACGAGGTGAGATATCACCGTAATTCATAATTTATTCTCCTGAGAGTAAACCCGCTTAATCCTCATCCCACCCAGCATCAAAGTCGTCCTTTGAACCTTTGGATTTTGGAAGCGGGGTATTTTTTGATTGAACAGCTAGAGCTGCGTCAGCATCCTGTTTGGTCTTTTGACTGACCGAACTAGGAGCTGATCCTTTTGCCGAATTAAACTCTTTAAGTAGTGCGGCTACTTCCTGCGGAGTTCCCTGTTCAATCGCATTGAAGTGTTTCGCTGCGACATTGTAAGGCTGCTCTGAAACCCAATCACGGAGGTGCTGGTGGTATTCCCGGCTTTCCTGAGCGCGACTTGGATTTGTAGTCAGATCCTTATAGTCAGGAACTTCGTTGTAAATCTGAGAGACATGAGCTTCAGTTTCAGTTTTCTCCACTGTGCTCTTGATCTTTTTGCCCTGTTCGCCAATTTGACGAGCTGAAAGCAATGAGGTCGCCTGAATTGCCGCCATATCAGGTCCGTAGTCTTCAAGAACTTGGCGTAGCCTTTTACCGTCAACGGAATCTTCTCCGAAGAGAGCCACTAGCTGCGGGTCTTCTTTTTCGATTTCGGCAAGGTCGCCTTGAAGCTCTTCGGGAATTTCAAAAGAGCCAACTTCCTGCTGCTCGTAGTTTGTCGGGGCCAAGTCTTCGACATGGGTGACAGTCTGTTGAGCGCGTAAAGATTCAAGTTCTTGCTGAATGCGAGCTTTCTCAGCTCTTTCCTTTTCAAGTCTTCCGAGCATAGAGTCATAGCCGTGGGCTTTTTTCTCTAAGCTCAGTTCTGCGGAATCATCCTGATCAGGGGCGGGATCTTCATCCGGCGAGCCTTCGTCAGCTTCATCCAAGTTAAAATCATCATCGGAGGCCGAATCATCGTTAGGTTCTTCGGGAGCTCCATCATCGTCAGAAAACGCATTTGCGAACTCTTCTTCTTCTGCAATTTCTTCTGGTGTAAGCATTGTTCTTCCCTTCGGGCCGCATTAGCGGGGGCCGTAGTTTAGTAATTTATGTGTATGCTCCTGAGAGCTGGACCGCGTTATCTCCAACAGGTTTAATGTCTTCGAGTATGTCCTTCAGGGCTTTGATCTGTCCCTGAAGACGGTACATTTCCTGTTGATTCTCTTCTGTTTCAAGCTGTTCACGTTTATCTAAAATCAAGTGTTCAACATATGAACGAACCGCCATGACTGGAGTCGTGTTGTAGATTCCCCTTAAAAGAGCTAAGTCGTTTTCTTTGCTCATGCGCTTACAGCCTCTTGAGCTGGCGCGGCTTGCTGCTGCTGTTGAACCGCTTCACCTAACATTTGAGCAAGAACGGCTTGAGGATCCATTCCTTGCTTTTCCATTTCACTCATTATGACTTGAATCTTAGCTTCGACCTCTGCCGCAGCTTGCATTGTCATTTGCTTTTGCTGCCAATCCTGAAACTCTTTGTCGCTTCGCAATAGCTCTGGATCGAGGTCTATTGATTTGAAAATATCTTCGAGAAGCTCTTCGTCTTTAACTCGCCCTTGGAATCTTGGGTTATCCGTAATAGCCACAGCTTGAGCCATGCGCTGTCCTTGAATTTCTTTAGCGATAAGGGCAGACGATCCACGCGCAAGAATATCAAAGTCTCCCTTGATTTCCTGCTTTGGATTAAACTTCATATTCCAGTGGTACATGCCCTTGATGAAAGGCTTGGTGATATCTTCGTCGAAGCTTTTGACCTGATCTTTTACCGGGACACTTGCCGCCCCCATGAGCATAGAAAGGCCGGAAGCTGTGTCGCCAGCTCCACGAACAGCGTTATTGTCACCCTGCATATATCTTGGAGTAGTGAGTTCATCTGCAAACTCTGAAAACATCTTACTCAAGCCAAGCAACTCATTAGTATGGGAAGGCATGTCAAAAGCGGCGAAGGCTTGCCTTACGTCAACTCCGTTTTTGAGACACCATACTTTCCAAGCATGAACATCGGTAGGATCAACTCCGTCAGCCAAAGCGCGCATATTCACAGCAATCTGAGGTCCGGAGGAAATGGCGGCATTGTCTACCGCTAATCGAACCGAGGCATTAACTCCGACCTGACAGTCGCGCATGACAGTAGGAATCCCGTTCCCAAAGAAACTAGACTCGTCTTTGTCATAGAAATAAAAATGGTAAGGAATCTCGATGCCCTCAATCGGGGCAATGACGGCCTTGATTACTCTGTTGCCGATCATCCATACATTTGTTGGAAATGATTCGTGATGCTGTTCTTCTGGAATATCAATGCCAGCGCCTACAAGCTGATGCCCCTGAATGTATCCCCACCGTTCATAAACTCGGAATTTTCCGGTTAAATCAGGAGAGGATGTTTCAAGTTCACCCATCAAACGCAAATCGGTTTCATACTGCTTAGGTTCAGCGTCACCAGCTTTGTGTGCTTTGAGGTATTCGATCACAACATCCATTGAGAAATTAGGCATGTTGCCAAGGTCAAGAAGCTCTTTCGGACTCATTAAATGGTCTTGCCAAACAAAATTTACTTTGCGTGCGTCTGAAACGCTCATATCGGGGTAGATGTTCCAAATTGGAACGAACTCATAATATGGACGTAAACCAGCATCTTCGTGATTATTCATCGACCATTCGCCAGTCTTCGGATCAATCTCGTATCGACCTCGAACTCTCTTCTCGACAAGCGGTCCTTTTAAAACGCCTGTGCCGTAACGGAAGGCTTGAGCACAAACATCACCGCAAACAGCACGATACGAAGGTCGACCAGGTGCTTCAGTGAGCTGGTCGGCAATCTCTTTCATCATTGCATCGGAACAATCTTTTGCGATCTCTCGGAGGATTGCGTCTTCGTCTACGTCTTCTGGCGCGACTCCTTGCTCTACAAGTTCAGCCGCCCTTTTCTGAATTAAAGCAGGGTGAATAGTCGGAACAGAAGTCGGAGAAATAGAAAAATTCTTCTCCCCATTAGCAGGAAAAAGTAAGTCCATTAAACGAGCTTTGCTGGTATCGCATTTAACCTTGGAAATTCTCAGGTTGATCTTGGATTTATTCTTGCCAATGTTAGCCAGAACTTCAGGATCATAAACGCCTTTGTACTGACGCAAGTCACGTAGCCATCGCTCATCATAAAGCTGCCTACGATTAGCAACCTCATCAAACTCAGCTCGTAGAATCGAACCGAGTGCATCTACTGCACCTGGACTAGTTGTCTTCTTCTGCTCTTCCATTTTTACCATCCCCCGACTGAATCAGCGATGTTTGAGGTCATATTAAACTGGCGGTAGTTATCTGTGTTAAGGTCAAGCTCCGCGAGCGCGTAAAGGAATGAACCTACAACTGGAAATTCTTCTGGCTTACCCTTCAGGTCAGAGGGCCGAATAGCTGAATAATGCTTTGCAACATCGCTATCGCCGAAGTGAAGCGTCTTCCGATTGGAAGTTCTCTTGGCTACAAGTCGGTCATAAAAACGAAAAATATCTTTCTTCTCCGAACGATCATATTGAGGAGGAGAGTTTAGTTCGACTGGAGCCTTACGAAGCAAATACCTCTGCTCTTCGTTGAAATCGTCAACAAGAAGCACATTGTTGTTATCCATCGGAGTAATCCACTCCTTGCAGAACGTGCGGTCCTGAAGCATGGCCACGCGAGAAAGCAGCTCTTGAAAATCTTCGGCTTTAGTTTCGCCAAGAATGAAAACATGATGACAATGCTGCTCAGGGTCTTTCCTGCGGATTTCTCCGAGTACAACAGCATGCCCTTTTGAATTGCCGTAGGGCCAAGCAAGACCGCCAACTATGCGCTTAAATTCGCGTGTAGTGAGCATATCTTTATAATAGAGGGTCTTGGTCATTGGATCGACTATGCGTTTGATTGGAGTGGCTCTCATCATGACATATCCCTCCCGTCAGTCACGGAATCCCGTAGGACACGATAGCGGACAGCATCCCCAATGTGATCCTCAGCTTTTGTATTAACATCGTCAGCATTGCTCTCATCGCGCGGCAGTGTCGGAATAGTACGGATAAACTGGTGGCAGTTTGAAAAGACGTACATTCCTGCGTCTTCTTGCGGGGATTGCAGGGAAGCTTTAAGTAATTGGCGAATACGTTCCCACCCGTTAACGCGAGAACCAGGACGCTTGTTAGCTTTCTGCCAAGTAACGCCAGCATCTTCCATATCGTCAGCTATGCAGTTCTTGTTTTCTTCTGTATAAATGGACGAGTCAGCAGGACCGGGGAAAACCTTGAATGCGAACTTTGCTTCGCGGTCTTTAATTCCCTTTGCGATCTCACCAGCAGAAAGCTTGATCCCCTTATCTGGAGTCTTGCCATCCCACCCGTACCATTCGAAAATGTGAAATATTGTTCCACGAGTGAAACATCTGACTGTGCCGTCTTTGAGAATAGCTTCAGTCCCATCAGATTCAGCCCACCAGCAAACGGAAAA
>NZ_JAEINN010000030.1 GCF_016342405.1 Maridesulfovibrio ferrireducens
ACACTCCTTTTAGGCTGAAGAGTGAGTATGCAGGATTTCAAAAATTATGAGTAGATGGAGCCTATGTGACGCTTACACAGATACTTACTTTTTAACGCACACACAATAACGGAAAAATGCGCCCCATAAACTTATGCTCATAGGGCGCGTTTGAATTCAGTACTCAGCACTATTTAACCATCTCAAACTTCACCGAAGGATTGAGCTTCCGCCTAGAAGTAATAGTCATCCGTGTAACAACATCCTCAAGCCTTTTTCCTTCAGAAGCCAACTTCCGCAAGTAAGGCTGAAAATCGCGAATGGCTGTCGCTGAATGAATAGTAAGCCTATGGAGCCCCCCGCGAAGCCTTAAATCCACGTCGTAAGCAGGCTCCCAACCGGGAGGAAGACGATTCATATCTCTCCATTCTCTTTCGTCGACCACTCTTCCCATATTCCAGCGTATAATTCTTATATTTGCAGGTATCAGCTTCGCTTCAATAGTACTCCCCAGATCCTTACCAAGGTACACAAAATTCTTCTTATAAATCTTCAAGTATCTCATATTTTCTCCAATACATATAAAAGGCAAGTCCCGAGACACAGAGCGTCAGGGCTTGCCATAATTTAGACAAAAAAAATCCTACCTCAGAATGAGATAGGTCATACCAACCACGACATTTGTTCCAATTAATCACAAACGGATACAACGTTCGCAAACCACCATTCCAGAAAAGCATCTCTTACTATCAAGATCTTCCGATTACCCGCCTTCAGGAAACATTTAGCGGGAATAGCTTCATGCTCAGGAATCGCCTTATTAGCTCGGAGATTTTGAATAGTACGCCACCTGATGGCTTTCCCTGTTAAATTGTCTAGTTCTGTTGCTGAGAATATTGGTGGAATTTCTCTTTTAAGCTGATCAAGAAGTTCTTCCATTTAAGTGCTCCTGATTTACATTGTTTGTTAGTCCAATATAAAATCAGGAAAGAATTTATTTTTTTATTTAGTATTTCTAAATTTGAAACAACTCTCGAAATTTTAATGCCCATTTTAATGCCATTTTAATGGGTACAATTTTACTGTTAAACCGCAGCATCTGAGACAATTTAATTCCGGTTATGGTAATATCTTATATTAATGATATACACACAAATATCTTTTTATACTAACTACTTATAATATAACTAGCGAAGAATACAACTAATTAATTCACAACAGGAGAACACAATGCGTCACAAACAGATAATTAGAGATAATAAATTTAATTCATTTAACATCAATACTGGCAAAAACAACGAATACAATTGCTATGGAGATATTTTAACAGTAATTGATGATAGATTTAAGTTAATGACTTCTACGTGTAGCAAGACACTCTTCATAAGATTTGATCTAAGGTTTCCAGAAAACTATTTACACGAAGTAAGCAACAGACACGTAGAACACCTTTACAAAATGATCATGGATAAAAGCCGCTATCATGATTATGGAGTCCAATATGTGTGGGGGAGAGAACAACCCTCAAAAGAAAGACATCAACATTATCACTGTATTGCCTTGATAAATGGTAACAAATGTCAAAACTACTATTCTTTCTTAAAAGGAGTAGAAAAATCATGGAATCATGTTCTTGGCGTGCAGAATGGAGAAGGCTTAGTTCACTTCTGTGATAAAGAGCAAAATGGAATCATAATTAAAAAACCTTCCAAAGCCTCTACGGGATCTCAACGTTTACACCAAGAAAGGCAGTTCCAAGAAACTCTCAACAGATGCTTCCACTGGGCTAGCTATCTGGCAAAGGAATGTCCACAAAATATAATACCACATGGAGTTCGTAGGTTCGGTGCATCACAGCTATGATGAACTAGTGTCATTAAAAAAAAATATTCGAGAGTTATTCTATAGAAAAATTAACACTTAACTTGGAAGGAATTCTTATGAATAACTCTACTAAAATTAAAATCTACACAGACGGCTCATGTCTTGGCAATCAATTCAAAGGTGCTGATGGTGGCTACGGTGCGCTAATTCATACACCGAACGAATCAATTGAACTAGCTCAAGGATACCGGACAACGACTAACAATCGTATGGAACTAAGAGCGGTTATAGCTGCTTTGTTAGTAATTCCCCCTGAAAGCGATGTCACGTTATACTCTGATTCCAAATACGTGATTGATGCCTTTGTGCAAGGATGGCTAAACAATTGGATTAAAAGTGGGTGGCGCAAAAGCAATCGAAAACCTGTTGAAAACCAGGATCTCTGGAAAGAACTCCTTGAAAACATTCACGGTCATAACATTCGTTGGGAATGGGTTAGAGGTCATAGCGGAAATCAGCTTAATGGATGCGCTGACATCCTTGCCCGCGTGGGTGCATCTGGCAACAACAAAATGTTTGACGATGTAGGATTAACCATTGCGACCGTAGTAAGCAGCTACTAAGCAGAATGCCCCTTTCTGGATTTGTCGTTCAGAAAGGGGCACAACATATTTTGTATTTATGAAATTACCACAATGTTAACGATGGACCTCGTCCCTCATATACATCAAGATAACCGACAGCATGATACTCACCGTCTAGAGAAGAGCCACCCTCACAAAAACTACAATCAATAGTGCCACTCACAGCAACAATCCTAGGCATACCAGCTTTAGTTATATCCTTTAAGTTTACTTCAGGTGTGCAGCTAGGGTTATTGAATTCAAATTTAGTACCAGCACTATTTATTTCCCCCTTCTCAAAGAAAGAACAAGTCGATCCATTTTCATTATTAGCATAAGCACCCCCTAAAATTCCTTTTTGGACATTTCCAAACAGTATCCTTTCATTCTTTTCATTTAGATACATTACAAAACGTGCTCTCCCATAATCGCTAGGAAATTCAAATGTATTAAATGCGTTAGCAATAATTTTTCTTTTCTTGCGCTTCGCTTCTTCTTTCTTGTCAAAATAACTAGACTGAATAGCGTGAAGAAGGTTGTAAGGAACCAATTCTTGGTTCTGGTACAATTGCTTCAGCATATAAGTGGGGTCCGAGTAGGTTTGCCCCGTATCTACAAAACTTTTGTACGCATCAGGAACACTAATATCTTCTATGATTAGATTGGGCTTAAGAGTTATTCCGGCATATATTAATTCAAAAGAATCATTCTGCTTAAGCTGAAACTGCAAGGTCAGTTGAAAAACAGGATCAGTGCCCATTACAATATCTTTAAGCACAGCAATTCCATTTGTGGTCAACGGATGATTAGGTGTGAGTAAGTCTATTTTTACAGGTATGTCTGCTGTAAAATTTACAACCTTACGTTTTAGTTCGGTTTCAAATTTAGACCAACTACGATTTTCGAGCCCCTTACAATTATCAAGGACATCTCCGATTGTGACACTTTGGTCAAAATTCATATATCCATTTTTAACAATTGAAATATCATCTCCTTTGCAGGAACAAAGCGAAAACACTACCAGCAAAAACAATAAACTCTGTAATAACCGAGACATAGACATCAACTCCTTTTAAAAATGTGTATATTCGTGTTGAGTTTGTGAAATAAAATGATACTAAGTTGCAAACACCACTAACACCTATCAGTGCCACTATTCAATATAAAATATAACCCAACATTGGTTTATATAAAGAAATTGTATACGAAGAAGAAAGTTATGATCCGCCGCTAACCATTCTGGACAGGATGGAAGAGCTTGAGCATGATATCCTAAAAAGACATGACAGAACTAAGGGGGATGCTAAATGAATAATCAAGAAGTGCGCTGGAAACAGCGTTTTCAAAATTTCAGCAGAGCTTTGGTTGAACTCAAAAGCGGGTGTGAACTGAAAAGCTACAGTAATCTTGAACGGTACGGTCTGATCAAGACATTTGAGTTCACTTTTGAATTGTCATGGAAGACCCTCAAGGATCTGCTCTTTTTTGAAGGGTTTGACTACAACAGTCCCAGAGCGGTTATTCGTGGCGCTTTTGAAGCCAAGTATATCAGTGAAAGAGATTGCGAGATGTTTCTTGAAGCTCTGACTAAAAGGAATCTACTGGTGTATGTGTACGAAGAAAAAGTTGCTCTTGAAGCTCAGGAATCAATCATAAATGAATATCTACCTCTATTGCTGAGAATCAGCGACACCCTAAGTAAGAAGCAGGAGAATCCAGTTGATTAATGACGGGATTGCCGAGCGGCATAAAAAGACGCTGTTTAAGATTCTGGCTGATTGCCCAAAGGTTAAGCAGGTAATTCTATTCGGCTCCAGAGCCATGGGAAGCTATACTACGCAATCAGATATTGATATTGCGCTAGTGGGTGATGAATTGACGCTTACAGATCAGACTAAGATTCTTGATGCGATTGAGCAGACTAATATTCCGCAGAAGGTAGATATTGTGTTGTGTAGAACTATTAGCAGCGATGAGCTTTTGAACCATATTGAAGAGTTTGGGGTTGAGTGGGATGTTTTTGTGGGGGTGAGGGGATGAGTATTAGAAACAATAGAACCCCTCAGACATTAATCCGAGGAGCTCCATTGCAATATGCGAGTACTATGCTTCTGCTAGGTATGAACAGAAAAAAAGGTATCCTATGCCGTAGGCGCACTACATGGCACAATTAACCTAGCTTCATTATGGGAATAAGGTTCTTGCCGAAAGGTAGTGTTCCCAATTCTGTGTCATTTCGTTAATCTAGCAAAAACGAGGAATGACACATGTCCGATTCATTTGATTTTGATGAGGCTGTTAAAGCTTTGCAGGCAGGCCATGATCTGCACGGCAAAGATGGAGTTCTTACTCCACTGATCAAGCACCTTACAGAGGCAGCTCTTAAAGCTGAATTAGACCTGCATTTGGAGAAGGAAAAAGAACCAAATCGCAAAAATGGTTCTACTCCTAAAAACGTAAAATCCAGCGCAGGCAATTTTGAATTAAACACGCCCCGCGATCGGGCTGGTAGTTTTGAGCCGCAGCTCGTTAAGAAAAATCAAACCAAGCTTACCGCAGAACTGGACCGCAAAATATTATCAATGTTTGCGTTGGGTATGAGCTATCAAGACATCAGTGCTCATGTTCATGAAATGTATGATCTTTCCCTTTCAAAGGCAACTATCAGCTCCGTAACCGACAAACTGATTCCAGAGCTCAAGGAATGGCAACAAAGGCCGCTAAATGCTGTTTATCCTTTCATCTGGCTTGATGCCATCCACTTCAAAGTCAAGGACGGCGGGCGTTTTGTAAGTAAAGCCGTCTACACGATTTTAGGCCTGTCCATTGAAGGTAAAAAAGAGCTGCTCGGTCTTTATTTGTCGGAAACTGAAGGGGCAAAATATTGGCTTTCAGTTCTAACAGACCTGCAAAATCGTGGGGTTAAAGATATTCTTATTGCCTGCGTTGACGGGCTGGCTGGATTTCCCGAAGCGATCGCAACTATTTATCCTGACACTAAAGTTCAACTTTGCGTAATTCATCAGCTTCGCAATTCTATGAAGTATGTCGCATCAAAAAATCAAAAGGCTTTTATGGCTGATTTAAAGCCTGTTTACAAAGCCGAAACAAAAGGGGCTGCGGAAAGAGCCCTTGATGAGTTAGAAGCCAAATGGGGCGACATCTACCCCATCGTGTTAAAATCATGGCGTAAAAAATGGGACAATATATCCATTTATTTCGACTATCCAGAAGATATTCGGAGGGTCATCTATACAACAAATGCTGTCGAAGCAGTACATCGTCAATTTCGCAAATTAACAAAAACGAAAGGGGCTTTTCCAAATGAAAACAGCTTGCTGAAATTACTCTATGCGGGCATGCTGAATGCTTCTAAGAAATGGACGATGCCCATTCAAAACTGGAACCTAACACTCTCTCAACTGGCAATCCATTTTGAAGGACGCCTTGATGAAGTCCTGGATATTTAAATTGGGGCTGACACAGAATTTTGAACACCCTCTGCCGAAATCTTGAGACGGTATTTTTCTGTCATCTACATACATTTCAAATTTTAAGACTTTGATCCTGCCACACTTTTCTGGACAGTTAGTTAAGCCACAAAAATATTTTCCTGACAGTTGATTTCAAATTCAGCAGGTGACTTCCAGCCATTGCTGGAATGACGTCTTCTGCGATTGTAGTAGGCCTCAATATATTGAAATAGAGCAATTTCTGCTTCATGTTCGTCTAAAAATCTTCTGTGATAGACCATTTGCGTTTTCAAAGTGTGGAAAAAGGAATCAGCAACAGCATTATCCCAGCAGTTGCCCCTTCGGCTCATACTTTGGATGCAGCCATGTTTCACGAGCTGTGTTCTGAATTCCCGACTAACATATTGAACTCCTTGGTCGCTATGAACCATTAATCCCTTAGCTGGCCTGCGCCGGACCAAAGCCTTATTGAAAGCGCGAATAACTGAACTTCTTTCCAGAGAATCACTTAAATCCCATCCAACAACAATCCGTGAAAATAAGTCTATAAAAACTGTAAGATAGAACCATTTTCTGCCTACTTTTATGTACGTGATATCTGTTGCCCAAACTGCGTTCGGTCTGGATACGGAAAACTGACGATTCAGCAGGTTGGGTGCGGCTGTTTCCTTGTGAGAGGAATCAGTGGTAACCACAAATTTTCGTACAGTTTTACACTGAAGCCCCATGGCCTTCATCTTTCTTGCAACTCGTGTTCGGCTGACTTTGCCGAACCTTTCCTCAGCTTGTAAATCTGCGGTGATCATAGGGCTTCCTGCCATTTGACCATGCTCAAAGTAAAGTTCACGAATACGACTCTTCAACATCTTATTTTCAATGAATCTCTTTGATTTAGGCCTTGAGAACCAACTATAAAAACCGCTCCGAGATACTTCTAGGGTTCGGCACATCTTCTTCACCGGAAAAATAGAGCGGTTCGCTTTCATGAATTGAAATTTAATTTCGGTGCTCTGCTGAAGATGGCCAATGCTTTTTTTAGGATATCACGCTCTGTTTCAGCGTTACGTAGCTTCTTTTCCAGCTCTTTTATTCTGCGTTTTTCATCGGTTAAAATTTCGTTTCCCTGCCCAGAAAAGGCAACTCCTCCGTTACGAGAGTACTCGCGTCGCCAGCGATAAAGTATGGCGTAAGAAATTCCAAGGCTTTCTGCTACTTCAGTATGTGTACGAGACGGATCTTCACTTAAAAGGACTGCATTGCGTTTGAACTCTGGATCATAAGTTCGACGTTTGGAATTAGTCATTTGCTTCTCCTGTTAAAGTCAGGATAGCGGCTTAACCGTGTGTCCACAATATTGTAGCAGGATCACTTTGGAAAATTGCAATTTGGCGAGGTTTCGCTCTTGTACTAAAAAAATAATTTTAGAAGGAATTGCTTTTTTACCAATATTAAAATTAATAGTTACGCTATCTACTTTTCGTAAGTAACTACCAGCTCGTTGTCGACAATGTGCTTTGCAACTTCATAATCTGGATTTAAAGTTGCAAGATTGTGGGCAGCCATGCCTATTGCAGAAGCAGCTCCAAGCAATCCGGTTATTCCGCCAAATAAGGTCCCCCCTGCAGCTGCAACTCTGCCGTAGGTGTATATACGGCAGGAGCAGCCTTCTCCTTCAATTTGCTCCTCAATAATCTCGACAGCCTTTGTCATTCTACCGCTAAGGTCGTTAATAACAAAAGATTCATGTTCCTTGATTAATTCTATCGCTGTGCCTGATTTAAGGTCGTCATAAGTAATTGATTGCATGCTCACCTCTTAAACTAAAGATTTGTATAGGAAATTCAATTTATTTAAACGCAGCACAATGCTTGCACCATGTAACTCCAGAGACTTCATTTCTTTTACATAAAAATTTGCAACCCCAGGAGATCTTTCGCGAAGCCCACCCCTTACTCAGTCCATATTTCTAAATTATTTTTCGATACAAACTGAACTAATAGTATCGCTCAGGCGCACCGAATAGCACCTATCAGTGTCAAAAGTCTATAAAAAATACTATCTAAAGAAGGTTTCCAGAACACAAGACCTCCTCCATTCTAAAAGAAATGAGAGGGAGTATATCGTGTCAAATTCATTGGAAAAAATAGGCTCAAAAATAAGAAAAGTTAGAACCTCAAATAACCTCAGCCAACAACGTATGGCTGAACTAGCTGGAATAAGTTATAAATATCTTGGAGAGATAGAACGTGGGCAAGTGAATCTTTCCGTTGAAATCTTGCTCAAAATTTCTAATGCCCTGCATGTTGACCCTTCTGAGATACTTGCCAAAGAAAACACCGAACAAGATAACCTTTTTCGAGCAAAATTCTTACTCTCAGAGTTGTCTGAACAAGATATTAAAAGAGCAATTGACTTGCTAGAAGTTCTCAAAAAGCACTCCTGACAAATTTAATCCATGATGATTATCAAATAATTTCAAACATATATTACTCCTGTAATACAAACCAATTTTTTATTGAAAGAGCTCCTACCGTTTATTTCGGAAAGGAGCTTTTCTTTATTACAGGAGGTAATCATGAATAACACAGATCTGTGTTCACCGAACATCACTGAACTTGCAGAGGCGATGCTCAAGGTTCAGCAGACTTTGAAACCAGCTCATAGGGATGGGCAGAACAATTTCACCAACAGTAAATATGCCAGCCTTCAATCGGTTATGCATACTTGTCGCGATGCCCTGCTAACCAACGGTATCTGGCTTACTCAACTACCAATTCAAGTAGAGAGTGGTAATCTTGGGCTAGTCAGCAAGATCGTTCATGCTAAATCAGGCCAATGGCAATCCTCTTTATTGATGATGCCGTTACCTAAAAGCGATCCACAAGGTTATGGTTCAGCTATGACTTATGCTCGTAGGTATGGACTTGCTGCTTTGGTAGGAATCGTTACCGAACATGATGACGATGCTGAAGGTTCATGTCGTCCAAAAAATGAACACAATGGCGATAATTCGAACAGACAGTTTGCCGCTCCTTCGCCGTCTACAAACCAAAAACAGCCTCAAAATCCACATCCGACTCAGATCAGTCTACCGCGACTTGAAGGTGTTCAGTACAGAAAAGAAAATGGACGAGACGGTAAGCCTTGTATTTTGGCAACCGGTCGCACTCATTCACAAAAGGATTTACTGCGCAAAGCAGGTTTTAACTGGGATGGAAATCGCAAACTGTGGTGGAAATTAGAAAAAGCTGCATAGCATGTAATGTATAATTAAATCTGACAACTCAGTCACATTAAGGGCGTATCTCTTCGGAGATACGTCCTTTTTTATGGCTAATATCGAGGAGAAAAGATGTCTGATACAATCAAAGAAATTGAAAAAATAGTTCCTTTCGAGTTAGATGCAGGCTTGATCTTCAGCGGCAAGACATCCGGTCGCATGGTACAAGGCTTTGAATCACCGTCATCCTTCACACCGAAAGAGGACCTCGAATATCTATTTCATGAATCCAGTCGGGACGTAGTGGTTTGGTTCATGGATTCGTCTGATCCGCTATACGTGTTTGGTCCTAGCGGTTGCGGTAAAACCAGTCTCATTAAACAGTTAGCCGCCAAGCTCAATTATCCGGTCTTTGAAATAACTGGTCATAGTCGTTTAGAATTCCCGGAAATGATCGGTCATCTGACTGTGAAAGCTGGCAACATGGAATTTCAGTACGGCCCTCTTGCACTTGCAATGAAATACGGTGGGCTGTTTTTGCTTAATGAGATTGACATCATAGATCCGGCTACAGCTGCCGGATTAAATGGCATTTTAGAAGGTGAACCGCTTTGTATTCCTGAAAACTCCGGAGAAATCATCCGTCCACATCCAATGTTCAGGTTTGCAGCCACGGCCAATTCCAACGGAGCAGCAGACGAAACGGGATTGTACCAAGGTGTGGTTCGTCAAAATCTGGCCTTCATGGATCGATTCTGGTTGTGTGAAATAGAGTACCCAACACCGGCTGCAGAAGCTGAACTACTCTCTCGTAAAGTAGCCAATCTGCCTGAGAATATCCGCAGTAAAATGATTGAATATGCCAATTCCGTGCGTAAATTATTCATGGGAGAAGCAACAGGAAATCTTAGCGATACCATAGAGGTTACATTTTCAACTCGAACTTTGATTCGTTGGGCTGATTTAACAATCCGTTTCCAGCCCCTAGCTAGACAGGGTATTCAGCCTGTAACTTATGCTCTAGATCGTGCTCTCGGGTACCGCTCCAGTCGCGAAACTCGCACCGTATTGCACGAGCTGGCTCAACGTATTTTCCCGATAGAAGATGAATCATAAACACCTATATTAATGATAACTGCGAATTTCATAAGCGGAGATGGCGAAAGCTGTCTCCGTTTTTATTTTGCAACATCAGAAGGATAAAGCCATGGAAACTAAAACTCGAATTACGGTCCTCAACCATATTCTGGCCTTGAATTTAGACGTAAACATTTGGTCAGCACGGAAGAAGCTCACTCCAGCAGACTTTGGAGGGTCGCAGCTTCCCCCCGAAGAACTTGCATCTCTTGGTAGTAAAAGAATCTGTAACCCTGAAGAACTGCGTATCTTTGGAACTCTCAAGTCCAGAGCAGTGAACATGCTTGATCGGCATGGAATTCGTTTTCTTGGTGGATGGGGTGTTCCTGAAAAGGTTGCGGATGAAATTGTTAAGGAGCTTGAAGATATTCAAAAGGATTTCTTCGCAGCAAATGAAGACTTTCTAAATCGTTATGATGAGGCCGTTCAAGATTGGATTAAACAATATCCAGGATGGGAAAAGCTTATTGGAAGTTCTACAGTTAGTGCTGAGTATGTCCGGTCACGGATGGGCTTTAAGTGGCAGTTTTTCAAGCTTTCCGCTCCTGAAAAGGGCTCCGTTAAAAAGGGGCTCAAGGAAGAAATAAACAAGCTTGGAGGTACTCTCTTTGATGAAATAGCCAAAACTGCAACTGACACTTGGAATAAATGCTACGCGGGTAAAGTTAAAGTGACGCATAAAGCCCTTTCTCCGCTACGGTCCATTCATAGCAAACTGAACGGGCTTTCCTTCGTTGATCCGCGAGTTCTTCCCATAACGGATTTATTGCAAACCGCATTCGAAAAAGTACCTCCCCGTGGACTTATTCGTGGGGCTGATCTGCTTATGCTGCAGGGAGTAGTTTCTCTTTTACGTGATCCTACCCTGCTCATTAATCACGGTCAGAAGTTGCTCGATGGCTACAAGGCCGAGGACCTTCTTGATGGGCTGATTACCGTCCCGACAACTTCAACAGTTAAACCTATCCCTGAAACATCAAATCCAACACCAACGCACATGACTCAATCCGAAACTCAGCATCAAATTGACAGTCATGGTCTATGGTAATGTCGGAGGAATTCACATGAACAAGAACAAACTGCTCATGAAATCTCTACCACTGGTGGCGAGTGTGCTAGGCCGCAAGTATGGAGTAAAAGTTCAGATAGGTGGAGATAAAGCCTTCACTGATGGAAAGGTCATTCAGATCCCGTCTATGCCGCTGGATTGTGATGAAAACGTGACCAATTTAGCGAGGTCCTACCTAGACCATGAAGCTGCTCATATTAGAGATACAAACTTTGAATGGCTTAAATTAGCAAAGCTTAATCCCATTGAAATGCACATCTGGAATACGCTGGAAGATTGGCGAGTGGAAAATAAGCTGGCTGAAATATTCCCCGGATGTCGTCAGAACTTCAAGTGGTTGATCAGGCATCTATTTATTAATGATAGCGGACAATCACAAGATGACGAAAAAGATCCTGCTTCAGCAATCCTAAATTGTTTACTGCTGATAGTCAGATCATGGGATGTCCCGGAACTGGCTGATAAATGTTTGAGTACGGCCTCAGTTGTTGAAAAGCATTACCCTGGACTTCTCTCTCAATGGGATTCCATTCTGCAAAAGATACGTACAAAATGCGACTCAACTCAGGACTGCATCCTCTACACTCGGGAGATAGTCTCTCTGTTGAAAGGATACCTTAAGCAGAATGACAACGACCATAAGCTGAAAAGCAGGAAAGCTAAGAGCTATATTCAGGATCTTGAAAAACTACTCAATTGCGACACCACAAATCTGCCTAAAGGACTAGGTGAAATTCTGGAAAAACAGCTTATTCACCATGCTCCAGAAAATGCAGAACAAGGTCTGCAAGTTGCCAAGGACGGTTACAAAAGACTTACTGAATTGGATGAAACAGAACTTGCTCAGACTCGCAGATCTTCGACTGCCCTTAAATCCCGACTGCATGGAATCATTCAAGCTAAAACTATTAATCATGACCGCATCGGCAGACATGGTAGCTTAAGCACGGCTCACTTGCATCGTATCGCTGTTGGCAATCCCCGAATGTTTCGCAGTAGACAGGAAAGTCAGGGCATCAGCACGGCGGTACATATCCTTATAGATTGCTCGGGTTCCATGCGTAAACGCATCGGATTAGCTTCGCAGGTCTGCCATACTGTGGTTAGCGCACTTAATTCCATCAACGGCGTGAGTGTGGGAGTTAGTGCCTTCCCGGCTGTCAGAGCAAAGGGTGGCGGAAATTACGATGAACCGACTGTCGCTCCCATCCTTAACCATGGTCAGCGATTACATACCTGCTTTGGGGTGGCCGCATCAGGCTCTACGCCACTAGGTGAATCCCTCTGGTGGGCCTTTCAACGAATGCTACCGCTCCCTGAAAAGAGAAAGATCATCCTCTGCATAACGGATGGTGTCCCCGGCAACCTGCCAAATGCACAAAAAGCAATAAAAGACGGAAGCCAAAACGGCTTTGAAATCTACGGTCTCGGAATCAACTCCGAGGCCGTTTTTAATTTGTTTCCCGGAAAAAGCAGAGTCATCACCGAACTCACGGACCTGGCACCGGCCATGTTCGATCTGCTTCAGGACTCACTCATTAAATAATATAGGAGAATTGCCATGACAGAAGAACTGCCCAAATGCCCTAGTTGTGAAGTCACCACTCACGTGGTGCTCGTTAACACGGCTCAGAAAATCGGTACAGCTGTCGGAGGAGTAACAGGTGTGGCATGCTGCTATGCCGGTGCAGGAAGTGGTGCTGTAGCTGGAGCCGCAATCGGTTCAGTTGTTCCGATTATTGGAACTGGAATTGGTGCAATCGCCGGCGGCCTTGGAGGGGCTGTGGCGGGCTTCTTCGCCGGAGCAGCCACTGGAAATGCTGTGGGTGAAAAGATCGATGTTCATGTGATCGGACGGTACCGGTGTAATCGGTGTGGGGAGGAATTTGAGGGGTAAAAAAGACAAAACATGAAAACGGGGAAAATACGGAACCATTAATTGAGAACGCTCGAAGTGAAGTGCCGCTGGGGGAACCCGGCGGCATATAAATTTTATGCCAAGGTAATTTTTTTAAAACAACGCAACTGTCTTTATGATTGTATTGATAAGAATAGTTCTGTATATAAGTTTTCTATTTTAAATAATTATATATTCTAAAAAATATAGATTGTGATGCATCTGCATATTTCCATTGTGTAAAGGAGTTTATATGATTGAATTTGACTTGTCTAAATTGATGCCAAGATTCGAATGTTTAGGTAACGGTGAGATTTTCACTTCTGATGGAATCACTGCACTATTTGTCGCGTTTACCATTGCTGTTTTTGCAACTTTTCTTGTTGTCGCAGTTAGTTGCTTATTGTCATCACGTAAAAAATACAGATTTTACCGTAAACTGGTAAAAGATCAAAATTCTGAAAAACTCCTCCATAATCGTAGAGACTTAAAACATACTGCGAAAAAAGAAGAAAACAATAAAAGTTGGCCGGAACTTTGGAACGAATTTGATGAAACACTCGTTGAGGCTGATGGACAGCTAAAAAACACTTCTGAAGCTGCTGTTTTTTTTAATTCTACAAGTTTAGCTGGGAGTTTGGTCGGTAATCGTCTGTTAGCAGCGGGTCCGGGTATCATTACTGGAATTGGAGTGCTGGGAACTTTTCTTGGGCTACAACTTGGGCTTGGGCACCTAGCTTTGGGAGGAGAAACAAAACAAATGGTGGATGGTATTGGAAAACTTGTATCCAGTGCATCTATTGCGTTTACAACTTCTGTATGCGGTGTCTTATTCAGTCTTGTATTTAATTTTATTGAAAAATCTCTCGAACGCCACGTCAAAGGAAGAATTAGACGTTTGCAAAGACAAATTGATGAATTGTTCCCTCGCTTTTCTGCTTCAGAGCTATTTGTAGAAATAAGAAATGACGGCCGTGAATCGCGTAAAACACTCCAAGGCCTTGCTGAGAAAATCGGGGATAGAATGCAGGAAGCCGTCTCAGATGTTTCAACTTCAATCCAAACAGGTTTAACGGAAAGTTTAAGTAATGTATTAGCTCCAGCCGTAGACCGTATGGTTGATGCTGCAGAACAATTGAACTCGAGACAGGCAGAGGGTTCGGAAGAGGCATTACGTAGCTTAATAGAAAAATTCACAGATAATGTTGGTAAAGAAGGTGATCAACAAAGACAGGCTCTTGCGGATGCTTCTTCTGATGTACGGGAAGCACTTTCCCAACTGGGGGAGAATATGTCTTCTTTCTTTAAAACACTTGAGGGGCAACAAGGAGCGCTTAAGGAAGACCAGAGTAAACGCACTGGGGCTGTTGAAAATTTAATGAAAGATTTTATGCTGCAACAACAAGAAATGAATGGTCATTTGCGTAAAGCCATTGAAGAGCAGCAGTCGAACTTACGTCAAGAGCAGCAACAGCGTGACCAGACGCTTGATTCGAGAGTTAATGACTTAATGCAACAGCAGATGGAAATGAACAATCATCTTCGTCAGTCTATCGAGGAACATCAGGCTGAATTGCGTCAAGAACAAGACCAAAGAAGCAAAGAGTTAGAAGCTAATTTTTCTGCCGCTATTAAGCAGCAGAAACAGGTCGCAGAAATGGTTCAGCAAACCGTGGGTGGACAAATGGGGGCTACGGAATCATTGATTAAACAGGGTGAATCCTTGAGTAACAATGTTCTAAAAAGCAATGAAATGATGAATAATGTTGCCACTGACATGGATTCAATTGCGGGGAAACTCAAAGATGTTTCAGGTCATCTTGAAGGGGCTTCAGGTAATCTAGGGGAAGCGATATTAAATGCATCCACTCAAGTAAGCAGAAGCGCAGATATTGCCTCAAAACTAATCGATGAAAACGTAAAAGTCAGCGAAAATGTCAACAGCGCGATGCAACTGATGGACGGGATTAAAACCGGAATTAGCGAATCTACAGAGCTACTTAATAAAGCTGCCGGATCAGCCCGTGAAGGCTATAAAGATGTTGCTGAACACTACCGTAGCATGCAGGGAGTTTTAGAGAAGCATGTGAATGATCTTGAAAAAGAACTATCAACTCTACTTACCAACTATACTAATTCTGTCACCAGTCAGACTTCAGAGCGCCTTAACGAATGGAACAAACAGACTCAAAATTATACTCAGGCAATGAGTCAGGCAGTTGATACGATAGGTTCCGTTGTGGAAGAAATTGAAGGTAAAGTTGGACGTCAGTAGGATATAATATGCCCATTTTTAATAGCCCTCGGCTTAGACATAGTGAAAGTTCGTCAGATGAGAACCCTTACTGGATGTCTTTTTCCGATATTATGGCTGGTTTACTGGTTATTTTTATACTCGCTTGTGTGGTTCTGTTGCTACAGCTTATGGAAATTAAAAATAAGGTACAATTTGATGTTGAGGACCTTCAGAAGGCGAACCAGATCCGACAACAATTAATTGAAGAAATTGCCAAGCGGCTGGAGCAGGAGGGCGTAACCGTAGAGGTCAGCGACAACCACACTGTTTTGCGTATCCCTGACAAGCAACTCTACTTCAAAACTAACAGCGCAGAAATTCAACCTGAACACAAACGAATAGTAAGTGAAATAGGACGCGTGTTGTATGTTAGTATCAGTGATCCTAAAAAATTGCGCTATCTGGATACAATTTTTATTGAAGGGCACACAGACAGCAGAAGGGCTAAACGTTTTCCCATGGGTAATTGGGGGCTTTCTGCTTTTAGGGCTATCTCTATTTGGACTTTTTGGACTGAAAAGACTGATTATGGCAACGGATTGAAGGAGTTGCGTAATTCTCATGGTAAACCACTGTTTTCAGTAAGTGGTTACGCGGCCTCCAGAAAAGTTGAACAGCAGGAAGTTACCGCTAATCAACGTAGAAAAAATCGTAGAATTGACATCCGCTTTACCACACGGCAGCCATCAGAAAAAGAATACAAAGCTGTACTCGATTTTCTTCCAGGAGACTAGTTGTGAATTTAAAATTGAAGTTCACGATTCCATCCATTTCTTTACCTAAAATCGCAACTCCTGAATCTGCTACTTTTTATGAAAAGACAGCAGTAAAATTAGAACGGTTTTCGAGTGAAGCAGGCAGATCATCCAAAAGTTTTCAGGAACGTCTTAGAAAGTTTAAAAAGTTATCTGAGCTAAGATCTTCTTTGAAGCTGCATGTTCATAGTCTGCAGGATGTTCGCTCTTTAATTTTTCTATGGGGGACTGACGACGAATTTCTTAAAGCTGTTCCGGTAACAGAAAGTTGGTTCCAAAGATTCAAAAGCATTTCAGAAAAGGCTTCTCGGTTAGGATTACTAGCTTTTGTTGCCCTATATTTTGATAAGTATGATTTGCTTGATGAAGGGCTGGTTCCGTTACAAAAATATTTGAAATCACAGTTTAAACTCCGTAATAAAAAAACTCTTCCGTCAGGGTTGGTTTCAGTTTTTTCGTACTCTAATCTACTTTTTCGAGATAACGCTCCTCGTATAATTGTAGAGCGTGGTATTAATTCAAAATTGTCTCATGCTACAATACTTGATAAATGCGGGGTTCCTCAGAGTAGAAGCAGCAGATTTAATTTTATCTGCCAGAATCTTTATTATGTTGAAAATCTGAAAAAGCTTTATCTTGGACAACAATCTTCAGTACTTACAGAAATTCTCAAGAAAAAAGTTTATGAAGCGTAACCGTCCAGACGGCTGCACCTTACAACGGGGATTGAATATGCTATATTGCTTTGTCTTTTGGCATTTCCCATG
>NZ_JAEINN010000031.1 GCF_016342405.1 Maridesulfovibrio ferrireducens
ACATCACCTGAACCATGATTCTCAAAGGAAGATTGAATAGTAATAGATTCATTTTCATCAGGATTAAGGATTTCAGGGTTGATGTATTCACTCCAAGCTACTAAATCAGGAAGCTGTTCATAGACAACCATTATAAAGGAATCGACATTATTAGATTCATAGATTTCGTTGTCATAATCGCCTAAGAAGTGGTCTGCATGACCAGGATTAGGATTAAGCTTTCCTGCCATATTCTCGCCTTGAGTAATATCAACATGACAAGTTATTTTGTGAGTTCCTACTTGATTCCAGACCTGTGTTGCTCTTGCTACAGTTGTTCCTTCATTGCCGGGAATATTGACGATTTGGTCGGCATCGATTTGGACAGGAACAGCTCCGACAGCGAATGGCTCATTAGGGAACCAATCATAGAAAACAACACGGACATCATCAGCTTGCCAAGATGCTCTGCTGGAAACCATACGCCCCACAGAAGCAGATTGACCGACAACTGTTGAATAATAATCACTGTGAGCCCAAGGATAGAAGTCGTAGCCCAACCATCTGTCTCTGTCATTATTAAGCTCGTTATATTCAGCAAAGTCATCATTAGGGTCAACAGTAACTCTAAGTAAGTAGCCATCAGAATCAGGCACCAGCCAAGCATCACTTGTTACATCAGAGACAATATCATTAGAGCCAATAGCAGGAATAACCACTAAATCACCAATCTGTTGCCAAGCTCCTGTAACAGCACCATTATTATAAGGAGCATATTCGAACTTGACTTGGACATTCTCCGCAGAGTCGGTTCCTGTATTTTCTATATCAGCAGTGAAGTTCACTTGTCCCACTCCGAAATTAGGATTATAGTTGGAAATCTCCAGTGATTTATAGCGAATAGAGAAGTCCCAATCAGGGTTCTTAACTTCAATAGAGGAAGTTCTGACATTATTAGTTTCATCATCTTCAACAATAATTCCAGGAAGAGGAGGGTCAACAGTAACCCTAAATTCATACCAACCTGCTTGTCCTACAGGAATAAGAATATCTGCATCAAAGTCAAGATAAGCATATTCGAAGGCAGAAAGGGCAGGAACATCAATCACCGAGAAAGGAGCCCAGACATTGCCTGTTGCATTTCCTTTGTATTCCACAGTGGCAGTAGTGGCATCTGATGGAGTTACAAGCAGGTTCTTGATAGTAGTGTTTCCTGTAAATGGTCTGCCGACAACACCATGATTACGATAGGCAGGAAGTCCTGTATAGTAGATATTGATAGGAGACAAGTCAGGAAGGGCAGGATAGATGAACTTATTATGGTTGTCATAGTTGTTATTGGTATAATCTTCAGAAGCCATATCAGCATGAAGAGCCTCGCCATGGAAGTAATACCAACCTTCGACTGCTACTCCTGGATGCTCAAATTCATAGGATTCGGAAGCACCGACAGCTAATCCGCCTGCAATAAGCCAATTCTGCAAGTTTGCTCCACCCATTCCGACTATTCCTTCATTCAAATTAACAGTAATATCTTCTTCAATAGCAAGAGTTCCGATATTAGAAACAGTTACGAAAATATCAAAGTTGTCATTGGTTGGAGGATTTACGCGTGGGAATTGGGAATGAAGAGTAGAGACTTGAATCCTTAAATCATATCTTTCAGGACGAGGAATAATATTAAGGCTTGTTGACTCTTGTCCTTCGAGAGTATAGTCTGTTACATAAACATCGATATTATAGAGTCCGACTGTGTTTGGAGCTCTCATAGTATAAGAGTAATTTCCCCAAGAATTAGTATGAGTTGTATAGACCTGCCCTGTTTCTCTGATTGTGATTCTGACAAATGAACCTGATACATCAAGATTAGGGTCAAGCACATCAACATAATTGGCAGAACCATAGACCGTAAAGTTCTGTCCTGAATTCTCATACAAAACACCAGGTGAAGCAGTGGCAGTTACATCAATAGAACCAGGCACTACTACATCACCGACAACAAGAGGTCTTGAAGCAAAGTTGTTAAGCTGATTATCCTCTACCAAAGCAATATTGGCATTGTTGCGATTTACATGAACCTTTACAGGAATAAAGCCTTCATCAAGAGGAATAACAGAAGTTTCTAAAGTAACGAAAGAATTTCCTGCAATGAAGTCTATTACCTGAATATCAAAAACCACTTCATCAAGCAAGAAGGTAACAGGAACATCTTCAGCAGACATATCACCCCAGTTCTGGATATGAGCAGTAACTTGAACTTCCTCACCAATTTCAGGATGATAATTATCAAATTCAATATGAGAAGCATAGAGTCCTAAATCCAAGCCTTCATCAACCACGACAGGACCTGCCTTCCACAAGGTTGCTTGACCTTCAGAAGCCTTAAAGCCTGCATCATAACCACTAAATCTGTAATAAGGGTTATATCCAAAAGGAACTTCCACAAAGCAATTATAAGACTTGCCGTCAGTATAAGTTACATCAGCAGGGTCGATTTCATCCATCTCTATTACAAGCTCATTCTCATCAAAAACATCTCCATCATGATTTAAGTCAAGCCAGAAAAGAGGATAACCGTCTGCAGGAGCTTGATTATCTATATCTGTATAAAGAACCCTGAACTCGAAGTTTGTTCCTGCTAAAGCTGTGGCAGGATTTACGCCAAGGCTTGCCAAATAAGGGTCAGCAAGAGGATAAGTAAGGGTTGAGGTATTAGAATTATTAAAGACAAAAGCTGTTACAGTGGCTGTTTGAGTAGCCAATTCGACAGTGTTAAGAGTTATATCAAGAGCATATTCACCAATAGCATCAGGAGTGAAGGAAACTTCAATAGTGTAATCCTTGCCGACATCAAGAGTAAAATCTTCATCATCAAGAGAAGTTATGCCTGCATCCTCAAAGTCAAAATCAGCAAAATGAAGCTCAACATTACCTGTGTTGAAGACCTTTAAGTTAGCAGTTTCTGTAGAAGCAAGCTCGACATTACCAAAGTCATGAAGATTATCATCCCAATCTATACTAAAGGCAGGATTTGGGTCTTCTCCTCTACCAAAAAGAGCAAAGTTTACAGTATTTACATCATCATAAGTTACTTCTAAATCTATGTTGTTATAGAAAATAGTGGCAATCGGTGTAAAGATTACTTCTATAATTTCCTCTTCTCCACCTGCTAATTCAAGGTCTTCCACTTGAGGATTAAGAGTGAAGGCAGGATCAACTGATATTAATGAGTTAACCGTAAGAGGGATATTACCTGTATTCTTAAGAGTAATTTCCATAGTCTTACTGCTCCCTATAGCGACATTACCAAAATCAAGCTGACCATCCGCGGGAAGATAACCAAAGATAGCATCCTGAACAATAAAAGTTACCGGAATAACTAATTCAGGAGTGTTTGAGTCATTTGATTGAATAGTAATTTCAGTTGTATATGTTCCCAATGCTATATCTCCATCGAAATGAAGTTCGTTTGGTTCTGCTGAATTGATGGCAATAATACCATTGGCATCATCAGCAAGTAGCCAATCAGCACCATCTGTCAGATTATAATTAAGAGGTTCAGGACCTTGATTAGTAATAGAGAACTTGTAATCAACATCAACTCCCACGCCTGTTATGACTACTATAGGATTAGCAGAAACAGCAATGGAAGCACCGTTTACGGTTAAGGTTATGGGAATAGTAACTTCAGAATTGTTTAGGTCATCTGTATTTATAGTTAGATTAGCTGAATATGTTCCTCCTGATAAAGCAGCTTGTCCTAAAGTTACGGTAACGATTAAAGAATCTCCTGCTGTTAAGACAGCACTTTCACTGTCAAGGCTTATCCAAGCTTCAGCTTCAACAAGTTCAATGTTCAAATCAGCGACAGGAGAATCATTATAGATTTTAAATGTTTTTTCAGTTGTTACACCATAATCAACAGTGGCTGAAAGACTTGAAACATTATCACGATACTGTCCCATTACGGCTTCCCCACTGAAAGAACAGGTAATATCACCGGCATTAGTGGATATAATCATGTCATCACTATAGGAACCGTAAGATTCAGGATTGAAAGATATATTTATCTCACTTGAGAAACCTGTTGCCAAAACAGTTGGGACAAAACCAACACTGAATGGAGTATCGGGTTCTGTAACTTCAAGCTCTAAAGCAAGACTTCCTGTACTGTTTATAGTGAAAGAATAAGAGTTTTCTGATCCCGCAGACACTAAACCAAAATCATGATCAGTATCGCCGTCCAGAATATAGAAAGGAGTTCCCACTATGAATGTTGAAGTTGGAGCATAAGTATCCAAAGTATCACCCTCAGCATTAACTAAATCTAAGCGATAGTAGTAATTACCTTCTGCAAATCCTCTGGAAGGAGAGCTTACTTCTCTGGTAAAACTGTTTGTAATTCCACTAAATATCATATCTTCATTAGTATCAGATGTTACTTCAATTTCATCTTCATCCAAAATAGTAATTACTGAATTTATTGTTCCTGTGGTTACGTTAGTTAAAATAGTATAAGTGAACTCAGGATTCTCATCAGTTGTTAAAGAAGTAGAAGCCATCATCATACTTCCAATATATGTTTCATCAGGCAAAGTATATTCTCTAACAATCATGTCTGAATCTGCCCAATCTTCCCTGAATGCTATTACACTAAGAGTTACTTCATCACCGGGATTAAAAACAAGAGGAGCTTCATATAAATCCGATGCAATAGTAGGTGTTGAACCATCCAAAGTGTAATACATGACAGCTTCAGCCATCTCATTGGTTACTGTTACTGTAATAGCTTCATAGTAAATGCCGGAAGCTAAGTCAATCTGTGGATTGGGAACAGTCCCAGTTATCTCATAATCAGCCAAAGCTTCATCTGAATCATACCATCCGCTCTTTATGGCAATGGCTCTAAAACTATATTCACTGTCTTCCTCTAAGGTAATCGGACTTGAATATATTTGACCTGTAGCAGGATCAGAACCGTCTGTAGCATAATAGACTACAGCACTGCTTGTAGCACATGAGATTTCTACTTCAATAGCTTCAGTATAGACACCTGAAAGATAATTGAAGATAGGAGCAACTACTTTGTTTCTTACTTGGTAAGTATTTATTACAGCTTCAGAATCAAGATAATTCTCTAATACTGCTATTGCTTGGATAGTAACTTCTGAAGGTGAATTTAAGACTATCTGACCTTCATAAAGATTACTTTCACTTGTAGGAGCTGTATTGTTAGTAGTATAATAAATAGATGCAGTAGGATAATCAGCTACTGATAAAGTTAGACTTAGACTTCCTTCATAATCTCCTGAATCATGACTGAAAACAACTTCAGATAATTGACCTGTTACCTCATAACTTGCTTCCATAACTTCTGAATTAGCCCAGTTCTCTCTAATAGCTATAGCTTTTATAGTTAAAGAAGAGAAGTTATCAACTAAGATAGGAGAACCATCATACAGCATACTTGCTTCAGTTGGATCAGTGTTATCCAAGGTATAGCGAATCTCACTATCTCCTGTTGGGGTGCTAAGAGTAATTTCGATAGGAGAAGTGTAGATGCCGGGCTCAAGACTTGTTACAGGAGTAGCAACCTGACCTGTAATAGTATAAGTGGCTTCAGCAACATCACTCTCTTCATATCCGTCTTTACAAGCAATAGCTTTGATGGTTGTTACAGAATGTTCAGCTAAGATGATTGGCTCTGTATAAAGAGTGGAAGTATTAGTAGGTTCTTCTTCTCCTAAAGTATAATAGATGGATGTTCCCTCTTCATTTGTAAGAGTTATGTTCTGTGCTGAAGTGAAGCTTCCTGCTTCTGGTGAGAAGCTGACTACATCTAATTTAGGCAAAGTAGAGTATGTAGCAGTAACCACTTGAGAATTCATATAATTCTCTTTTTCACTGTAAGCCTTTATAGTAACAGTCTGCATTAGAGCTATTTCAATAGGACTTCCTTCAGTATAGAGAAGGCGAGTAGGACTTGTTACAGGATCACTTTCGTCCAGAGTGTAATATATAGAAGCATCTTCTATTTCAGAGATTAATTCTACTGATAGAACTTCATTATATGTTCCTCCGGGTAGAGAGAAGAGAGGTGCTGCTAATATAGGTTTGATTAGCAAGTCATACTCTTCGATTGCTGATGGATCCCATTCAGCATTTAGAGCTTGAACGTATAACTTGTTTTCCCCTTCACTTGTTAATTCTACAGGAAGAGAATAAAGGATTTTATCACCATTGAAATTAGAAGCAAAATCATAAGGTTCTTCATCCTCAGAGGCTAAATAATAGAATATTTGAGTATTTTCTCTTGAGTGAGTTAACTCTAGAGTGAATGGATTATCTTGCCATTCTGACTCTATGAAACTGACACTTGGAGCCTCAATAGGAAGATAACTTTGAGAAATGGTTAAATCATCTATGAAGATGTAAGTATAGGATGTAGAAATTGGTTTAAATGCTAAAAATAGAGTTTGATCTTCATAAGATTCATAAATTGCAGAAACATTGCTATAACTCGTATTAGCATAAAAATCAGGGAATGCTGCAACAATAGAAATATTATCTTCACTTGGTAATCCGGTATTTGAAACAAGATACCAAGAATGAGTAGTATATTGATTGCTTTTTGCTTGGAAATTTATCTCATATTGTTTTCCCTGGCTCATCTCGATAGGAGCTGAAAACAACCAATCATCTTGTCCATTAAGATACATTTGCATACTATTATTTCCAGAATGGGCATTCCAATTGTTTACTCCCCAGTCATAATTATAACCAAGATTAATATCAGTCCAACTGTCCGGTAATAAACCGAGGCTTGTAGCTTCAAAACCTTCTTGATAAGGGAAAGTATTTATTGTAGTACTTCCTGAAGTTGTAAATGAATACTCAGGGTTATCGACAGTAATCCCAGTTCCTTCTTGCTCAGTTGTCAAAGTCCAGAAATATTCTATTCCTCTTTCTAAACTAAGCTCCGGTATATACCTAATGGAAGAACTTTGGCTATAGCCATCGCTGTTTTCATCAAAATATAAATTATCCAAAATATCATTACTACCAGAAGTTGATCCAATAGTAAGATAATAACCTGATACTGATTCCATAGAATCCCATGAGAAAATAAGATAATCAGGATTGACATTAGTAGCTTCGTCTAATGGGTTTAATGATGTAACCACTCCTGTTAAGGTATATGTTAAACTAAGAATGCCTGATGGAGTCTCGCCTAACTTAAATCCTCTTGCTTTAAGTGTTACTTGATCACCCCAAGGGATTGTTACCGGACCTGTATAGAGACTACTTGCTGTAGTAGGTTCACTGCCATCAAGAGTGTAATATATATCCACACCGGCTTCAATAGTACTAAGCTCAATAGGTGGTAAACTATTATATTCCCCTGGAGCCCAGCCACTATAAGTAATATTTGCTAGAGGTAAATCACTTGTAACAACCTCAAAAGTGGCTGATTCCTCAGTCATTACATTATACATAATATCGTGGTTTGCAATCATTGCTTTCACAGTATATGAATAAGTCTGTCCTTCCTCAGTATTATAATCTTCATAATACCAAGGAGCTTCATAAAGATGCACCATTTGAGGGAATTCTTCATCGTCTCTTTGAATATAGAAAGACTCTACTGAATAACCTTCAGGAGGTGTATAGTCCCAGTAGATTAGCGGGATTTTGTTGTTTTCCCAATCAAAAGTAGAAGCTAAAGACAGATTACTTGGCGGGTCTAGTAAATCAGATATTTCATCTGTATCTGCTGTAAGATAGGCATAATCTGTTGAATCACTACTTGCATCGATAGTAGAAGTAAGAAAAACTCTTAAAGAATAGGTATATTCATCTCCGATAGTGATATCACTGTCTTCATAAAATCCCCATCCCATATTCTCAACTATTTGAGGTGAAGACCAATCATTCCGATTTAATTCATATTCTTCAATTTCAAAATTCTCTGGGGCATTATATTCCCAATTTAGAATAATCTGATTTTCATAAGTTTCCCAGCTTGACTGATATCCATAGGTAAATGTTTCAGGTGCGGACTGTACAGCATTTACAAGACTCATTAACATCAAAAAAACGACTAACAAACTTGATTTTCGCATTTTTCCTCCCAATCTTAGTGTTTGTCTTGAGTTAAATGGGCAATTAATTGCTCAGGTAAAAAAGGTCGATAGATTACATCTGCATTTCCACATTTAGTAATCTCTTGCTTAAATTTCAAAGAGTAATCAGAGGTGATGATTATCATCTTACAAGGGTGTAATTTCATTATTCTCTCCAATGTTTCAAAGTTGCGAAAAACAGGGAATTCGTGAATGATTATACAATGAGAATAAACTTCACTTAGATCATGAGAAAAATCTATATCTTTTGGGAGAATAGCTATACTATCATAATTGTTTGTAATAAGATAACTCTCTATCTCATCTCTCAATCTACTCTCTCTCCCTAAAAGTAATATCTTTTTCATCTCTCAATCCTCTGTTTCTTTAATTTTCCTTATATAAAGCACATAGTGAGCCATTTGGGATTTTTTGAGAGTAAAGTATTTATATAATGGTATTTAAGAGAATAAAGTAAAGTTTTGTATGGTGTGCGAAAATAATACAAAAATTGTTAAGTGTGCGAAAATGATACAAATTATTTCAAATCGAGTTAACTCGTGTGAAAGCTATTCTTCTTTTTTCGTGTAGCGGACAGAATGTCCACCTTCCGACAGAAAGATGGCTTGGTGAAAAATTCTCCCCGTCTCCCTTTCTCCCCGTCTCCCCGTCTTTTCGCGACAAGCGAAAATCTTCTTCGTGTAATTTCGTGGATAGATTTATTTAACCCTAATGATACTGAGCTCTGTTATTCTGTTTAGGAAACCAGGGGATGAAAGCAATTGTAGACTCTTTATAATCTTGAAATTCAGGATTCCCATCATACTTCTTTTCCAATAAAGGTATTCCGGAAACAAAGAGTAAGAGAAATGTTATAATCATGGGACTAAATATAGCATATAATCCATGTTCAATATTCAAAGTGATGATAAAAATACCCCACCACATAGTTGATTCACCAAAGTAATTTGGGTGTCGAGTATATTTCCATAAACCACTTTGCATAATTTTTCCCTTATTAGCCGGGTTATTTTTGAAGGTTGATTTCTGACTGTCTCCTACTGCTTGGAAATAGAAACCAATAAGCCAAATTGTCAGACCCAAATAATCTAAGCAAGAAAATCTAACAAAAGTGCTTTGAGATAGCATTAAAATCGGGTAGGCAATAGTTAATAAAAAGAAAGCTTGAATTAAGAATACTTGAATAAAGCTTCTTATTACCCAATATTTACCCCAATCTTGTCGCCATTTAGCATAACGAAAGTCCTCTTTTTTCCCTTTGTTTCTTAATAAAATATATGTTGAAAGTCGTAATCCCCACATACTTATCAATCCAACTACCAAGATTAATCTCCAATTCATCTCAGGACTCAACCAAAGAGAGTATAAACCCACTAAAACAAAGCCCATACCCCATGCAATATCAACAATTGAATTATCTTTCTTGATTAAGGCAATAATATACAATAAAGTAAAATATCCTAAAACTAGACTTGCACTTCCTAGAATAATATCAAACATCTCCTGCTCCTTTTATCCCGAATGATGCAGTAGAACTTTGATGAAGAGTGCTAGATTCTTTTAGCAAAATAAGTTGCAGAATTTGAAGGCATATAATATATATATTCCTGAAAATTATGTAGCTTACTTTTGCAAAAGAAGATAGTGCTATTCGCAAAGGTCTACTGCATTATTTGGGTTTATTATCTTAATCCTAAAAATCACTTCAACATTAGACATACAGCCACTGAACCAATACCATTATGAACTCCAATAACAGGAGATATATTCACGATAAAGGCTGGCTCTTTCTCGAAAACCTGCTTTAATTTATCAGCGTATTGATTTGCTCTTTCATCTGCTTTAGCATGAACAATAGCATAGTTCCATACAGGCTTATTACCTGCAAAATCTGTAATCATTTTAATGATTTGTTTCATATTTTGTTTTCTACTGTAAGATTTACCTAGGGCTATTCCTTTGCCATTTTTATCAACAGATATTATGGGTTTAAGGTTTAAGAGTTGAGCAGCCAATCCTTTTAAGGTGCTAATTCTTCCACCCCTCACAAAATACTTCAAAGTGTCTATATCAGTTAATATCTTAGTCTTAGCAATCCATTGAGGGATCATGACTCTTAAGTCAGACTCTGTAGTTCCCTTTTCAATCTCTTCTGCTAATCTTAAAACTAGCAAACCTTGACTTCCGGAAAGATGTTTACTGTTGATAATATCAATATTTGCATATTTCTTAGCTATGATCTCAGCTGAAGCATAAAATCCGGAAAGTTCTTTAGAGAGGTGTAAAGCAAAGGTAGATTTGTAATTACTACTCATCATCTCATACATAGTATCTATTGTCGAAGGACTTGGCTGAGAACTTACAGGGTGGTTTTTATCCTCCTCTAATAAATTATAGAAGTTGGCTGCTGATAAAGTCTTCTTATCTAAATAAAAAATAATCTCCGAAGTTAATCCCAAAAGATATCTGTTGAATCTGGTATTTCTCTATTATCTCATCAGGGAGGTCACAAGCAGAATCAGTGATGATCCCAATAGGATATCTTCTGTTATGACTCACCTGATATTGCATATACATATCATCAACTTTTATATCTTTGATAGTTGCCAGGTCTTTCACTTCATAGAAGAATTTATCTGGACTATCAGTGTGGATATGAAGATGCATTTTTTCTTTACTTCCTGCGATAATTAGTGAATCCCCATAAGTTCTGAATCTTCTTTTGAACTCAGATACATCAATCTTACTGTCCGAAATCACTGCTTCGGTACAGTAACGATAATTTGTCTCTAAATCAGCATGGTTGGAGATTATCTTATCTTGTGAAATATCTGTTGCTTTCCATTGAATATTCTTGATGGAACCCTCTTGAATAAACTTCATAACTCCTGCCAGGAAACTTACAAAGCCTTGAGCTCCGGCATCAACAACCCCTGCTTCTTTGAGGATTTCTAACTGATTTGGAGTATTTTCAAGAGCTTCTTGTGTTACAGAATAGGCTAAAGTGAGAACATTACAGTAATCCGCTGAAGCTAAAGAGTACTTTTTGATTGCCTCCGACCACACTCTCATCACTGTTAGAATAGTCCCTTCTACCGGCTCAGTGATTGAATCATAGACATGGGTCATAGCTTTATTAGCACCTTCTGCAAATTTGTCCATCGTGATGCAACAATGATCACCTAACTCTTTGCTTAATCCTACCAAAAACTGAGCAAATATAATCCCTGAATTTCCTCTTGCTCCCATTAGGGCAGAATCTGACATTGATTTTATAGTATCTCTTAAAGAGCGTTTTTTATGTGATTTATTCAAGATAGAATTAATAGTAGAAACTAAGTTTGTCCCGGTATCTGCATCTGCAACAGGAAATACATTTATCTCATTTAAATAGGCTTTTTGCTGAATCAAGGAATATCCTCCGGCAGCAAAGGCATTATAGAATCTTATTCCATCTAAATAACTAATTTTCGCCATTCTTACTCCCATACCTGGTCCATTTTTCTGATTTTTTCTATATCATAACCTAAGTCAGATAACTTCTTAAGAGCTCTCTGATAATCTTCTTCTGTCATTTGAGAGTTTCTGCTCATAATCCAAACATACTTTTTGTTGGGAACCCCGACAGTTGCGTAACGATAATCTGGAGCTATATCTACCAGCAGATATGGAAACTTTAATGGCCAAATAAATTGCACCCGCCATTCTGCCTTTGTAGCAGTATCATATATCTCCCCCTTGGGATGCATGACCCGCTTTTTTCCATTCTTGCGATTATAAAAGGTATATGTGATATTTATCTTATTCCCTTTTCCACGACTATATGACTCTATTCCATTATAAGCATCTTTCTCTATAAGATTGGGAATAATTGCAATTATATACCAATCGCCCATAAATCTATCTACATCTAAATATTCAATAGTTTTCATTTATACCCCCATACTTTGAAATAATATAACTAATAATCCCGGTGAGACAATAGTTGATTTTTTAACCCGAATGGTGCAGTAGAGCTTTAGAGAAAAGTGCAGATTCTTTTAGCAAAATAACTTACAGAATTTGAAGGCATATAATATATATATTCCTGAGAATTATGGAAGTTACTTTTGCAAAAGAATATAGTGCTATTCTCAAAGATCTACTGCATTATTTGGGTTTAACCCGAATGGTGCAGTAGGTCTTTATGGAATAAGAAAGCCCCGCAATTGCGAGGCTTTCATGTTATTATCTAAGAAGATGCCTGCAAGATGCAAGCGGTCCCAGTATTATTTGAGCAAGATTGCTTTGTTACTAAAGGTCTTGTTTCCTGCTTTCATAATAGTGAAATAGATACCTGATGCAACATTTCGTCCATCTGCATCTTTACCATTCCACACTACATTTTGCTTAATATTTGGTGTATCAACTTTGCTATTAAAGACTCTTTGCACTAACTGACCCTTAACATTATAAACATCTATAGTTACAACTTGTGGTTCAGCAACAGAGAAAGAGATAGTAGTTGATGGGTTAAATGGATTTGGATAGTTGCTAAATAACTGAGTTCCTAACAAAATCTCTTCTATATCATGATCTTCTTGATCTGAGATTTTTACTGTTACTGGACCAAACATCTCTGAAGTTCCATCGAAATCATTAGTTTGTAACCAGTAATAATAAGTTGTATTCATTTCAACTTCATCATCAATAAAAGAGTAACTTCCGCCGGTAGTTGAGTTAAGTGCTTCTATCATTGTTCCGGTAACTCTCATAGCTTGGTCTTGATTATCATTTTCAGCTCTGAAAAGATTATAACCTAAAACACCATTTTCTGAAGCAGTTACCCAGTTAATCTGAGCAAACTTGTTAGTTGTCTGCACAGCATTAAAAGAAGCCAAGGTTACAGGAAGAGTTTCATCAATACCAGGGACAAATTCAGAGAAAGTATCCAAACCGGATATTGTTACCTTACTTCCATTCCAACTTAAAGATCCGCCTAAATTAATCACATCTTCCCAAGCTGCAGCACCATTTGCTCTCTTAAAGAATCTTACTAAACCATAGTTAGTTATCCCTAATCCTGCTAAATCAAAGGTGATAATGTAGCTTCCAGGGTTACCAACCGAAGAGATAATTCTCCAAGTACGTGGTAAGAAAGAATCCATTGTAGCTGGAAGACCATTATCATTTGATGGTAATGATGGGATCATAAAGATTTGAAGTGAGAATCCTGCAGGATTTGGAGCTGTGAACTCTAACTCAACATTTTCATCCCCTAAGACGATTGGATCTGTTGGAGAACCATCACCGGGATTAACTGTTACTTGAGGAGCATTACCAAAGAAGATGTTGTCTAAATCAAAGTAATAATCACCTGAACCAGCCCAGTCCATTTCGAATCTGAAGATAGCAGTTTGTCCTGCATAAGCTCCGATGTCGATAGTATAGTTTGTCATATCTTGTGTAGAAGTATGATTTAAACTATTAATTTGGTCAATAGCAGTGAAATTTACTCCGTTATCAGTAGATACTTTAGCGACAAAATAGTCATGATCTGCAAGTAATGTAGTTGCTCCCCATGGAGAATTATAGTTAACAATCCGATAATCAAAATTGATTACTGAATTTTCTGTTATGTTGTTCATTGATTGGAATTGAACATATCCGTCTGAAGATGAATTCCATACATTCTTGTAAAGGATATTACTTTCACTTCCATGATGGGTGCCAATAGTACAGTTTTCTAAAGTAATTGCTGCAGGATTTTCAGTAGTTCCTTCAAAATCTAAAGAAACCGGCATAGCAATAGTTGGGTCTGGAATAGTTGTAAATGACCAAACATCTATACCTTCACTAGCATCTCCTACCACATTATAAGGTACTATTTTCCAGTAATATGTTGTCTCATAATCAAGTCCGGAATAAGCATAAGTTGTTCCAGGTTGACTTACATGAGTATGGCCGGTAAAGGTATTATCTTCTGAGAGAAATACCTTGTAACCACTTGCATTGGTAGCAGCTGACCAATATAAATTGCCACTGAGTGGTCTGTCTGTAGAAGCATCAGCAGGAGAAGTATAGCTTGTTCCTAGAGGTGGATTACCAATAGTAGTAAAAGACCAGGTTACTATGTTTTCTGGTGGAGTTGAACCTGAAGTGTTTCGACATACCACATACCAATTATATTCAGTATCTGGATCTAAATCTGTAACTTCATACTCTTCAACGGCTGCAACATTATCAAGAACTTTAGCTAATGATTTGCTACCCGGAGTACCAAAGTATAAATCAATTGTTTCAGTATAAGCAGGATTAGTCCATTCCAAAGTTAGAGCTGTTGCTTGATCTACAGCATCATCTGCCGGTGATGGAGAGGTAGCTGCACCTGGGACCGGATAATCTGCAGTATTAATGGTCATAGTATAAGCACCATGATGAGTTGATGAGTAGCCAGAAATTACTATAAAATAATCTCCTGCAGGAGAGAGAGTTTCTAACATCTCAGACCAAGTAGCTCTACTTTTTGATTTAGCTCCTCCTGTTCCGGCACTAGTTTCATCATCATTATAATACCAAGCATCATCAGCGGAAGTGGCTTGATCAATTTGTTGATATGAATTAAAAACATAGAGTTTAGTATCCCAAGTTGTTCCTTCTAAAGAGATACTCATCAACTTTGTTGTAGCTAGTGTTAATTGATAAACTACAGACTGGGATGAACAGAAAGGATAATAAGTGTCATATATTGTTGTGGAACCTGTTTCGATAATTTCATCTGCTAATGTAAGCACTATTGGGTCATCGTGATGATTACCGGCAGGCATTACAAAGCCACTACCAGTTAAAGTTACAG
>NZ_JAEINN010000032.1 GCF_016342405.1 Maridesulfovibrio ferrireducens
GAATTGCACTAATAAGAATGTCCTTAACACAGAGTTTCACAGAGGTTATCACAGAGTTACACAGAGTTTTAAGAGGGGGATTAAACACCCCGTCTGCTTCGCATCCACCCCTCTTTAGCATCCTTTCAGGATTAAGAGGGGAGTTAAGAACCAGCCCGTCATCTTCGATGCCACCCCTCCAAAGAGGGGAATTGAAGATGCCGACAGGGATGTCGGCGCTCCCAGTGGCGCTCCCAGTGTTACCAGACATCTGAGAATTGAGTAGCCAGGCTTGTTTCAACTGTTTCATAGGTTTCTTCTTGAGAGTTAATTCTAAGGACATTGACTCCTCCGGTGAGAGCATCAGGTCCGTCATCGTTAGGATAATCCGGGAAGCCGAGAAGTTGGTCTTCGAGAAGTTGAGTTTCTGCTGTTTTTTGCTTAGGAAAGAGAAGCCAACCCCACTCGAAGTAAGGCTCGAGTCTTTCTATTCTAAGTTCTTTCTTTTCTTTGTTTTCTACTCCTGAAACAGGTAACATATAGCCGATAACCTGAGCCAGGTCAGGGATGTAGTCCCAGATAACCTTTTGCCAGAAGTTGGATTCCATATAAAGACGGGCATTGTATTTGCTGTGAACAGAATAGAGATATTTAAGCATGTCGATGATAGAAGCTTTTCTTAAGTAGCACTCTAACAGGTAATACTTCTTTTTGTAGAAGCCAATAGTCATTGATGCTTTATAGTCTGAAGTAGATTTTTCACCTAAAGAAGGGTCTGTGTAGTTAACTATTTTCTCAAAGGTGATGTTTTCGATATCTTCAGGGGAGTAATATCTAAACCAGGCTTCTTTAAACTTAAGTCCTTCTACTACCGGGTTCATTCTAAAATGTCGTTCAAAGCCAAATCTACCGATTGTTTGATAGATTTTGATAATTTGTTTTTTAGTATGTTTTTCAGGCCAAGTTGGATTAAATTGACCGTCATCAACCTTGAAGATAAGCATCTTACGGCCGATAAGTTCACCTGTTTCAGTTGATTTCTTAAAAAGATTTAAGGCTGATTTCTGATGAGTAAGATTACCAAGCCAGATGATATAACCTTGTCCATCTTCCAGGGCACCATAAGCTTCTTCAGTAACGAACTGGAGCTTTTCTTTAGCTATTCTTTCGTTAAAAGATTGGTGGTCTTCTAAGTCATCGATATCTATATAATCTGGTCTGTGAGTCATGTGAATTACACCACGGACACCTGATTTATAACCTAAAGCAAGGAATCTACAGCCAGATTTAAGAGTAAAATCAGACTCAGAAGATGAAGTCGTTAATTGTTCTCCGAAGTCTTGCTTTATTCTTTCATTAAAGAGGAATTCAGCTCTTATGGCTGCGGTTCTTTCAGCTGCTTTATCATCAGATTTAGCAATCTTGACATTAAAAAATATTTCTTCCTTAAGAGCTTTCCAGATAGGTTTGATAATAGATAGCTGAGTAGTCTTACCCATACCTCTAAAACCGGCAATAGCTGTTATTTGTCCGAGTATTTCAGTTTCTTCATGAGCTATTTTATGAGGTGTACCTGACTTACAGCGGATGTAGTGAGGAAAGTAAGTTTCAGCAAAGAAGAAGAAGTCTTTTTTAGCTTTGGCCAGTCTCTTTGCTTTTGCTACTTTATCATTAGGCAAAGGTGTAGAGAACTTCTTAATGTTGGAGATTAAGAGCTCGAGCCTCTTATCAAATTCTTTAGAAGTTATTTGCTTATTCATCACTCATCCTAAAGTTGTTTCCGGAAGCATATTTTCGTCTTAAATCATCTGAAATCTCTCTAATATACTTACCCCAGAGCATAAGGAAATCCTCATTTCCTATCTTGTTCTGAATGCAGTGAGTAATGTCTTCTAACATGTTAAAGATGTTGGAGAGCATCATCTTTTCAGGAGATAGTTTCTCTGCAATTTTAGAAATCTTTGCCAGAGCATCAGCTGTTTTAGGGTCTGTCAGCTTTCCTTCTTTCATAGCTTTATTCATTTCAGAAAAGAGAGATTTGGTCATTTCGATAGTTAAGCCAATAGTGCCTGAAGCTCTGATGGCCTTATCCCATTCATGCTTCTTTTTCCAGGCATAGATTGTCTGCTGAGAGACTTTCAGAATGGTAGCAATCTCACTTATCTGTTTGCCTTCCATGATGTAGAGTCTTTCAGCTTGTTCTTTGATAATGCGTTTATGAGCCATTGAATGACCTCCTTATCTTGTTATCGTAGTATTTGCTGATAATGTTTGAGATTTGGCTTTCATCTTCAGGACTAATAAACAAATAAGGTCTGGCAGGTATTTTTACAGACTTCTGAAGCTTGTAGAGTGCTTCAATTTTATCATTTCCTAAGTTTCTGAAGATGATGCCTTTGCGAATAAAGGTATCCTCCCACTCCAGAGGTCTTTTTACTTTAGCTGCAGGAGTAAGAGGTATTGCTAGGTATTTTGCCCTTTTAGGGGTGATTGTACCTCCTTCCTGGTGTATTCTGGCATAAGTAACATTGGTTCCAACAACGATAGAAGAACCACGAATAGCATAAGTTATTGAAGAAAGGAGGTTACCACTATCTGTTAGGGTTGCTTTATTCTTGAACTTATTGGGAGTAGCAGGAGTGATTTTATTCTGTCTTATCCTACTTTTGATGTTCCTGGTAATTACCTGGCCAATTGCTTTTAAAAGTTGTTGATCTTGAATCATAGCCAATCTCCAAAATAGACAGGTTTAGAAGAAATATCATCATCAAGAGCATCTTCTTTCATGATAAGAATCTCTCCTTTTTGAATTTTTACCAAATCTTTTAAAACTTGCTTCTCTTGTTCTTTGACTGCTTCCGGGATATCATTAGAAGCAAAGAGTCTGTAGCATTCTGCTTTAGAAAGAATTATACAGAACCTGTTAATCATGGCATTTGTCCCGGGTAATGGCAAGTCATACCTAACCTGAAGAAAACTATCGATGTAGCTTGATTGGTCTTCTAACATCATAATAAGTTGTTCATCTGTAATGTCTTGTAAGAGTAAGTCTTTCTTAGAGCCGAAAGAGTCTTTTAAATTTTCTATTGTACCGTACATTTTTTTCTCCTTGTTTTTTTAATCTATCCACTAATTACACGAATTGCACTAATAAGAATGTCCTTAACACAGAGGACACAGAGGTTTTCACAGAGTTTTAAGAAGGGGTAAGATGCCAGCAAGGATGCTGGCGCTCCCAGTATTAAGATTCATCATGAATAAAATTAACCTGGTAGGTAATGAAGCCCGGGAAGATGGCAAGTCTTCTAAAGCCGTTAAAGTATAAGAAACCTTTGGCGAAGCTTCTTTTATTGAGTGATTTACGCATATCATCAATAATGTTAAACATAGCTGTAGGTTTCCTGCCTTTTATATGATTTGTGGAGACATAAACAGCTACAGTGGTCCTGATAGTGTTTTGTCTGCCATTTGGATTTGGATCAGCATCAGAGAGTTCTACAAAAGCTGATGGTGGCACAAGAGTGTATTCACTAATGTTATCATACTGCCCTTCATAAGGTTCTACTTGTTTAAATAGCTTTCCATCTTCTGTTTCCAGGCTCTTCAATTTTACGATTAATTCTTCTAATAAAGTACTTAGCATTAAGGCTCCTTTTGTTTTAAATCTATCCACTAATTACACGAATTACACTAAGAAGAAGATCCTTAACACAGAGGACACAGAGGTTTTCACAGAGTCTCACAGAGGTTTAAGAAAGTGTGAAGATACCCGTAACCCCTGAAAAGAATCTCTCTTTCCAGTTATTAGAGCCATAATAACACAAGAGTTAAAAATAACTGAAAAAAGTGGGTATTTTACCCAATTTTTTTTATGAAAATGATTAGCTGTGATAAGGTGGCTTTAAAGATAAAGAGCTTTTACTCGAATTAACACGAATTAAAGCGAATTAAGAGAAGAAGAGGGGAATAAATGGACTGGTACAAGATAGTAAATAGTAGTGATGGAGCAGATGTATATCTTTATGATGAGATAGGAGGTTGGGGGATAACAGCTCGCTCCTTTCTTAATCAGATAAAGCAAATTAAAGGAAGAATAACACTTCATATTAACTCTCCAGGTGGAGATGTTTTTGACGGCATTGCTATTTATAACACCCTCAAAGATAGAGGGGAAATAACTGTAAAGATTGAAGGTTTATGTGCTTCCATGGCTTCTATAATTGCTATGGCCGGAGATAATGTAGAGATGGCAGATAACTCTATGATGATGATTCATAACCCATGGGCCGGAATGAATGGGGATGCAAGTGAATTTAAGAAGATGGCTGAGGTTCTTGACCAGATAAAAGCACTCTTAATCACAACTTACAAGTCTAAAACAAGTTTAAGTGATGAAGCAATATCTTTGCTAATGGATCAAGAAAGCTGGCTTAGTGCAAGTGAAGCATTGGAAAAAGGTTTTATCGATAAAATAACAAGTAGTGTCAAAATTCAAAACAGTTATAGTTCTGACAGATATCGCAATAGCGAAGTGTATAAGAAATGGGAGGAGATTAACGCTGAGTCACAAACAAATAAGACAAGCACTCCTCCTCAAAATATAAAACCAATACAAAGAGAGGAGAATATGGACGAATTATTTGAAGTATTAGGTGTAAAAGATAAGGCTGAAGCAGTTGTTAAGATTGATTCTTTAACAACTCAAGTTACCGCTTTAAAAACAAAGAATCAGAAACTGGAAACAGAGGTTACTGAACTTAGAAAAGTTAATGTCGAAGCTAAAATCAATCAAGCTATTACAGAAGGTAAGATTACCCCGGCACAAAAAGACTTTGCCAGGACTTTAATCAATAAAGATGAAGCTTTGTTTAATGAGTTTGTTAAGAATGCGGGAAATAGTAAGTCAGACCTTACTCAGACAATTACACTGGGTGCAAATGCTGATGAAGAGTTAAGCTGGGAAGTATTGATGAAGGATCCTGAAAAAGCAGGTGAGCTCTATAACACTAATCCTAAGTTATACGAAGAACTAAGAAGTAAATACATGGAGGATAACAGATAATGTCACAAGCTGCTAACACAATTTATGGTGATTTAATCACTACCGAGACTCTGAATGCTATCAAGCGTAAGAGTCAAGACAACAGATATGCAATGAGCTATCTTTATGATGTTTCTAAGTTTGCTAAGAAAGGAATGAAGGTGATTCATGTTCCTTACATTACAACTGAGTCAGGGCAGACTGTTGCTCTTGGAGCTGCCTTTTCTGAGCCATCAGGTGCAGGAGAAGGTTCTATAGATTTAACTGTAGATCAAAAGGCAGGTAATCCTTTTATAATCCAGAGAGATACTGATTATCAGACTACAGTGAAAACATTGAAAGAAAAGTCTGCTGATGCTGGTTCTAACATCTTAACCAAAGAAGATGTTAATATCTTAACAGCTTTAATTGGAGCTATTCCTGCAGGACAAAAGGTTGATTTTGCAGGTCATGCAACTACAGCTAATAAGATTACTTTAGATGACTTCATTAATGCAAGAAAACATCTCAATGAACAGAATGCTCCTATTTCAGGCAGATTCTGTTTGATTGGACCTGAACATGAATCTCAATTGTTCAAAATTGACCAGTTCGTCTCTGCAGATAAAATTGGCCAACAAAGCAAAATGCCTATTCCTAATGGTTTGATAGGTAGATTAATGGGCTTTGATGTTATTCTATTAAATCATCTTCCAAAGGTAGATAAAACCGGTGTTATTAACTCTACTGCGTTAAAAAATGACAGTACTCCTGTTATTTTCGGACACAAGTATTGCTATATGTATGGTAATCAGTTAATGGAAACTCTATCAAGTACTAATGACTTGTCAGCTACAGACAGATATGTGCCTTATAGAACATTTGGTAGGGCTAAATTAGAAGACAGCTGGGTTTATCAGGTTTGTGATAAAACTACTGCAGACCCAACTTCATAAGGAGGTAGATTATGGCTAATACACCAGAAAAACCTAATTTAGATAGATTAATTATTGATTTTCATAAGCAGATAGCTGTGTTTAATCATGGCTCTTGCTGGTTGGGAGATGGAGCTTTTGATGATATTAAGGATATACCGGCAGAGGTTCTGTTAAACCAAAAAGATTTTGGGCTGTTTTTAAATTCTACTTTTGATGAGATTTCCGATCTGGGAGAGAATCCAGGTAAAGAAGAATCTAAGGTAGCTAAGTTTAAAACAACTAATTTCCTAATTGAAGGCAAGCGTTCTAACACTATCGAACTGACTTTAATAGGTCTTAATCAGGCTAGAAAAGACTGGCTTGAAACTCAGTTAAATAAAGAGATTAGGACCATTGCTTTATTGTCAGCTGATAAGGCAAACTGTTTAGTCTTTAATGCCATGAGATGGAGCTATGAAAGAAGTAATGAGTTTAATGGCTTATATACAGCTACAATAAGCACTGAGTTCTCCGGACCTACTAAGGATAGGTATTTTATCATAGATGGTATCCCTGAAACTGCTGTGTAAATCAGTAAGGAGAAGAGATGTCAGTATGCGAACACCACGAGAGCTTAGTAGGAGATATTAAAGATATCAAAAAGAAGTTAGATGGAAACGGAAGACCTGGGATATTAGAGAGATTAAGCAGAGTGGAAACTAAGCTAAATATAGTCATCTGGTTGAACGGGTTAATGGCCGGGATAATGATAGCAAGTGTTTTGAAACCGATAATAGGGTAGCCCCTAAATCCCCTGCCCCTAAATCCCCTGAAGGGGGCTTTGATAGGGGACTTTGAAAGAGGGGAATAAAAAAGGAGAATAAAAAAGGAGAATAGATGAGTGAATTACTAAATCATCCTGCAGTAGTATCTGCAATAAGTGTGGTAGTAACAATGATTATCATAGGAGTAGTTTATCTGATTAGAAAGAAGATGCTTTCAATCGATACTGTACTTCCTACAGTGCAAAGAGTAATAGAAGCGATACTGGGTGCTTCCAGGTATGAACATCCGGCATTACAAATAGAGAAGGAAATTAAAAATATTCCTTCAGCTGAAATGGCTAAATTAGCTAAGAAACTGGCAACGGATAATCCTGTGCAGAAAGTATATGATATAGTAACAGAACCTGCCAGACGAGCGGGAGAGCAAGACGGTTCCGGATGGTTAAAGAACTTAGCTACCGGATTAGGTCGAACGGCTATGACAGGGCTTGCTCAGGGATTAGCTAAGAAGCTGTTTTAGTGTATGTAAATTAATAGAATGCCTGCAAGATGCAGGCGTTCCCAGTGATATAATGGAGAAATAAAACATTCGAGAGTAGTATAATAGGATGGGTAGGTGGAAAGAGACTTTTAAGAAAAAGGATCATTCCACTTATCCCAAAACATAACTGGTACTGTGAGCCATTTGGTGGAGCAGGTTGGATTTTATTTGCTAAAAGCAATGATGCGAAAGATTGGAAAATAGATAATAAACCGAATTACCGAGAGATATTTAATGATATTAATGGTGATTTGATAAACTTCTGGAGATATATTAAATACCATCCGGATGCTTTTCATAAGGAGTTAGAACAATACATGGCTTCCAGAGAACTTTTTAAAGAAATGATTGAAATGAAAGCAAGAACAGACTTAGAAAGAGCTGTATTCTTTTATTATAAGCTGTCTTGTTCTTTTGGTGGTTTATCTCGTTCATTTGCTTTAAGAGGTGGTTCTAACATTATCCCTTTATTCAATAAGGATAGAGTTGAAAAAGCTTCTAAGAGGCTGGCTAATGTAGTAATAGATAACCTTAGCTTTGAGAAGGTGATCACTAAGTATGACAGGGATTTTACCTTCTTCTATGTAGATCCTCCTTACTATGATAAAGAGGATGTTTATGACAGAGACTCTGTAGATTCTTTTACTCAGCATAAGGAACTTAGAGAGCTTCTGGGGAAGGTAAAAGGTAAATGGCTTTTATCTTATAATGATCATCCTAAAGTAAGAGAGTTGTATAAAGGTTATGATATCCAGGAGGCTGAAACACTTTATTCTCTATCAGGGAAAACAATACCAAAGACAGAGATTCTGATAAAGAACTATTAAACAAGGGCAGACTGCGGTCTGCCTCATCATTTAAGGAGAACGCAATGATGAAACATGTAAAAGCTGAATGCAAAGAATTAGTAAGAAAGATGTTAATAAGGCATGAAGGGCTAAGACTTAAACCTTATCGTTGTAGTGCAGGTAAGCTGACTATTGGTGTTGGCCGAAACCTGGAAGATAAGGGAATAAGAGAAGTTGAAGCTTATTATATGCTTGATAATGATATTGATGAAGTAACCGGCAGTCTTAAAAAGAAATATGACTGGTTTGAGAGACTTAATGAAGTTAGAAAGGCAGTAGTTATCAATATGGCTTTTAACCTGGGAGTCCTCGGATTTGGAGCATTTAGGAAGACTATTGCTTTGATTGAGTCCGGGCAATATGAAGAAGCAAGTAGAGAGATGCTGAGATCGAAATGGGCAATTCAGGTAGGTTATAGAGCAAGAGAATTGGCTGAGATGATGAGAAGTGGAGAAGAACTCCACTGTCCGACAGAAGAAGACTTTCACACAAATTAACACGAATTAAAGCGAATTAGCACGAATTTTAAGAAGAAATAAAAGGGAAAAATGAAGATGCCAGCAGGGATGCTGGCGCTCCCAGTAAAAATAAGGAGATAAGATGAAGATATATACAAATATAAATGTATTAAGAAAATTACAGGCTGTTTTGCAGGAGATGGGTTTAGAGAGTGTCTTAACAGGTGGAGAACTAAAAGATGTTACTATTGGTAATGTGATTAATCAGCTTCTAAACGAAGGAAAAGCAGTTGAAATAATGCAAATAATCACAAGAGATGAAGAGACTGATTTTAATGAAAAGCCATTGAAAGAGATTAAGGAGATTATTAGCTCTTTTTTTACCGATATTCTCGAATTGTTTCCCGAATCAGTGTTAAAAAAACTGAAAGTAGCAGTAGAGCAGGAATAAACCCTGATGTTTTTACTGAATATATCTATGTTCTTAAAAGGTTAAGCTTGTGGGATCCAAATTTGGAGATTGATGAAGCATTTAAACTACTTGAGATACATCATAAGAGTGAGAGCCCCTAAATCCCCTAAAGGGGACTTAGTGAGTGAAGAGTTAAGAGTGAAGATAAGACCACCCCGTCTTGGAAATACCAAGCCACCCCTCCACGAGAGGGGAATTGGAGATGCCGACAGGATGCTGGCGTTCCCAGTATTTATTGTCTAAAGATGGTGTTATATAAAGAATTAACTTTATCTTCAAGAGTAGTCTTTGGTTTCTTTCTCCATTTGGCTTCCCATTTCATAACCAGTATAACTAAAGCAATTGCTATTGCATAAACTAAAAATATTAAGTATTCCATATATTTACCTCTAACAATAAAATAAGTGAGAGATGAAAGATGTCAAGTAAATTAAACTATGTTCTCGATATTAAGATGAGTGAAGTGATAAATAACTTCAGTAAACTTGATGAGAAGATTAATAGTGTATTAAGTAAGCTAAGAGACCCTTTAAAGCTGGGAGTTGATACTAAAAGTGCTGAGAATAGTATTGAAGATACTAAGGGAAGTATGGATTCTCTTGAAGATAAAAGTGTATCAATAACAGCTGATGGAGAAGATGCTGTAGCTGAAAGTGAAGATACCAAGAATGAGATAGAAAAAGTACCTGATAATAAACATACTAGGTTTACAGGTGATAATAATAATATGTTAGCTTCTATTACTGGTATTACTTTGGCTTTAGGTGGCATTGTTATGGCTTATAATAGAGTTAAATCTATGTTAGGTGAATACATTAATCTTTCTAATATTCAAGAGACGGCGGAAAGGTCTTTAGTAGCTGCATTAAAAGTAAAAGGGCAAGCTACTGAAGAAGAAATTGAACGCTTAAAAAACTATGCTTCTGAGATACAAAATTTAACTATTATTGGAGATGAGCAGTCTTTAAGTCTTTTAACCCTGGCTACAAATATGGGAATTGCATCAGAGAAAAGAGATGAAGCATTAAGAGGATCAATTGGATTGGCTGAAGCTTTTGCTGCTGCCGGGCTTTCTCAAGAGACAGCAATGAAAGGAATCGCTCTTGCCTACGAAGGTAACTTTACACAATTACAAAGATATATCCCTGCCTTACAGAGTGCTCAAAGTGAAAGTGATAAGATGGCTATATTACAAAAAGCAATGGCAGATGGCTTTGAACAAGCTAAGGATAAAACAAAGACAGGTGCAGGAGCTTTAGAGCAATTCAGTAATTTAGTGGGAGATTTGAAAGAGAAGGTTGGAGATGTAATTAAGGCCGCTTTGGTTCCTTTGGTGGGACTAATGTCTGAATTAGTGACTGTGATGAATGAGCACCCCAGGATATTTGGTTTGGTTGTGGCAAGTCTTGGAGGATTAGCAATTGCTGTGGGAGTCTTAATGTTAAAGCAGATAGCTTATAATGCTCTTTTGGCAATAACTGCTGCTTTGTCCGGTAATTGGATAGGATTAGCTGCTGCTGCGGTTGTTGGAGTAGGAGCTTGGGCAGTTGGTAATCAGATTTTAGCATCTTCTCAAGATGGTGTTAATGCTTCCCTGGGAGAAAGCAATAAGCTTTTAGGTTTATATATAAAAAAATGGGAGGATAGTAGTGTTGCAAGTCTATTATCTGAAGAAATAAGACTCTTCAGGGAAAGAAGAATGCTACAGAAAGAAATTAGTGAAGCTAGTGACGAAGCTTGGAAAAAAGAGCTTGAAGGGCTTTTAGAGCTTAATAAGCAAGAACAAGAATATATAACTCAAAAAATAAATGGAATTGAAGCAGAAACAGCAGAAAAACAAGAGAAAAACCAAGAGTATTTAGCTTGGAAAGCTCAACAAGATGAACTGGCCAGATTAGAAGAAAAGGAAAGAATTCAAGCTGAAATTGAACTGGCCAAAAAGAAGTATGAAGCTATTCAGGTAATAGATGATAAGACTCTTCAGGAGAAACAAGCTTTATATAAAGAGATACAGGCTCTTGAGGAAAGTTTAAAGAACAGTAACAATACCGATATTAATGGAGATAACTCTGCAGAAGAAGCAAGATTAGCACAGAAGCTAGCACTGGAAAAACAATACAGTGATGCAGCTACTGCTATTGCTTTTGAGAGAGCTAACCAGAAATTAGAAGCTGAAGAAAATGCTGAGATTAGAAGAGTTGAAAACACTTATAATGCAGAAGAAAAAATAGCAGGGATTAGAAGTGATTATAATGATAAGATTATTAAATTAATAGAAGATAGAATTGAAAAGGAAAGACAAACAGAAATAGAGAGAGCTAACAGCTTGATAACATCAGAAGAAGACAATAAAGAAACTCTCAAAAACATAAATGATACCTATGACCAAAAAAGGCTTGAAGCTGTTAGAAATCATAATCTGGAGCTTGCTCAAGAGGCTAATAAAAGATATGCAGAAGAACGAAAGCAAGAACAAGATTTATGGGAGTTTCAGCAGATGCAATTAGCCCAGGATGACCCATTAGAAGCTCGATATAATATGCAAATTAAAGCTGTAGCTAACTTCTTTGAGAGAAAGAAAGAGAGTCTTATTAAAGCCGGATATACTGAAGAACAGATAAGTCAAGCCCATAACGAAGCCATTAAGAGGATTGAAGAACAAGCATATAATGCCAGGATAAGTAATAATATGGCTGCACTTGCTCAAATGGGTAAGAATTTAGCATCTACAGGGAAAGTTGGATTTGAGATATCTAAAGCTATTAATATAGCTCAAGTAGCTATGGAAACACCTGCGGCCGCTTTTGCTGCTTATCGTTCATTATCGGGTATTCCTTTAATTGGCCCTGCATTAGGTGCAGCTGCTTTTGCTGCAGCCATTGCTCAAGGTGCGATGTCTATTAAACAGATAACCAAAACTAAGCCACCAAAAGCTGAAAAGGGTGGATTAACAGGTTTGTTAAATGGACCATCTCATGCCAATGGTGGGACTATTATTGAGGCTGAAGGAGGTGAGTACATTATCCGAAAAGACCGAGTAAATTTTCTTGGTATTGGACTTCTAAACTTCCTAAACAATGCCCGACCTGAAAGTGTTTATAGTGTTTTTGGTAATTATATAAGAGCTTCTCGAAAAGTCCCAACCCCACCCTCTCCACGTTTTGCTTATGCTTCAGGTGGTTCTGTTCAAGGCAATAATCTTATGGATACATTGATTGAGAAAGTAGAGATATTAACCAGCAAACTTGAACAAAAAGAATTAACAGTTAATAACTATATATCAGCAAATGAGGTAGTTAAAAAGGCTGACCCAAGTATTGTTAATGAAATAAGTGAGCGTGGCAGTAAAATAAGGAGTCCCTTATAATGTATAGAATTGATTTTGTTGATATGAGTAATTACGCTGCAATTCTTCATAGTTTGAGACTTGAAGATGGCTTGGATAATGTTACTCTTTCCGGAGAGAAAATAGCCGGAAGCGATTACTTCGCCAGAGAACCAAGACGCTTGGAATTTACCTGTATTGCTGATGATTGGCTTACTGAACACATATTTGACGGCAATAATGAGCAAATCAGATATATATCAAATTATGAAGTAAGACTTTATCGCAATGGGTTTCTGGACTTTCACGGAATTATTGATACTTCCTTCTGTTCTAATGATATAAGAAGTAGAACAATGAGATTTACTTGCTATGATAAACTAAGATTGTTGGTAAAGTTTTCTGACTTGAAAATGCTCTATGCCTTAGCAAATGGATATAGTCCTGGTTATTGCTTTGGCTATTTTGCTCAGAATATTGAAGATAGAATTGCTAATATGATGCCGGTACATTGGACTCAATCTTTCATTAATTATCCTCTGGAAATTAATGTTGAAGGTGTTGAAGTACTGAAGATAAACTGGAAAGAGATTATTGAGAAGTTCGGAGATGTTCCGCCCCAATCAGGCTCTTTTGGTTTTAAAACAACTTCTTATGGTATTAGATTAGTATTAGTGCTTTACCGGTCTATATATGATGCAGATTCAGGGAAATGGTCAGCTAAGGTTTATGCTAGTGGGTGGAGATTTTATAATACGATATGTCCTTTTTTAGATGATAAGAACATTATTGACTTAGAAACTAAACCATTTTATAGTGCGGACTCACTGAATGAATATCTTAATATACTTTTGCAAAATTTCATTGGTCCTGTTCCATTAACTGAGACCACTTCTGAAGGACAGTATGTTACCACTTTTGATGCTACAAATGACATAAATCTTGATAACTGCCCTGACTTTAAGAGTGTCTCTTTTACCGGTAATGCAATTCCTAAGAAGCTCTTTCCTAAGGGATTCTATGACTCAGAAAATAAGCAGACCGAGATGCTTCCAGTTCTTAAAACAGCACTATTTCTGCATAATTTAACTATCGTTTCAAGTGCTAGTGGTGATTTATGGCTGAAGCGCAAAGATTTATCTGAAGGGACAGCTATTGTAATAAATGAAAAGGATATAATAGACTTCGAAGAAAAGCGTAAGGATACTGAGATAATTGATACCGATATATTGAATATCTTAATGGGTGATACTCAATTACTTCAAGACATATTGAAAGAATACTATGAGGGACACCTTTCTTATAAATGGGAGCTTAATGTAACTATTGATGATTTAAGTAAATACGATATTCAACTTTTCAATACTATCATAATAAAAGAAAAGCAATACCGGGTTAATGAACTCAAAAAAGACAGCTTTAGAGATGAATATGAAATTGTAGCCTGGAGGACTAATGTATAATAAAGAAGTAAGATTTATCAGAATAGCTTCCAGTGTTTCAATGCTTACCTTAGAACATGCTGAAGTAGATTATTCTCCTCATAAAAAGTACTTAATTGATAAGACTAATGCCTATGATCCTACTCTAATGATCAAAAGAGAGCCATATTATGAAGATAGCTTTAAAGTTGATGCTATCCTTAATACAGCACAATATAACGAGCTTAAGGACTATTTAATGGAAGAAGGTAAGCTGTACATAGAATACTATGATGAGACCGGCAAGAAGCAGTTTCCTGTAATCATTGATAAATATCCTACTCAACAGGATGACCTGAGATACTTTACTGAAATAACAAGAATTGAATTAAAAGCAATATATAAAGAACTATCTCCAATTAACTATGATGAAGCTCCCGGGTGGGGCAATTCATGGGGTTTAAGCTGGGGGTTCTAAAAGGAGGACTAATATGACTGAAACAACTAATTATGGGCTAAAAAAGCCTGCTGAAGGCTCATCCGGATGGGCTAATGATGTGAATAATAACTTCGATGTAATCGATAACAAAATGAAAGCTAATGAAGGGATTGGAGAGACTTTATCAGGGCATTTGAATGGAACAGGTGAAAGACATAATGCTGAAGCTATTAACTCTCAGTTAGCTGATATTCTTGGGTTAGGTGGAGGATT
>NZ_JAEINN010000033.1 GCF_016342405.1 Maridesulfovibrio ferrireducens
CCTGATAAATTGAGTAAGCAGAGGGCATTGATAGAGGTTTCGGGGTTTTCTAATGAGGTTGTGGCTCGGTGGAGAGCTGAAGTAATGGTTAATAATAATGATTTAGCTACTCTGTTGCACCAGGAGAAGAAGGAGTTCGAGCTTCATTGCAAGGATGATAAGGATGTAGCTTGGGCTCGTAAGAGTATTATAGAAGAATATTATAATTATCGGAAGATGGCCAAGGCTATTGGGACTTCGATGACTGAAGCCTGCAAGCAATTTGAGATTAAGTTAAGCAATCATGAATTATTACCCGGAATATTAAAGCGATTAGGTGCTATTTCTGTGAGTATCAAGACTATTAAGAAATGGGAGAAAGCTTGGAGAGACAGTGGTAATAACACTTACCCGGTTAGTTTATTAGATAATAAAAAAGGTAAGGTAGGAAGAAAGAGTCTTGTTAGTAGCAAATTAGAGCAAGATATAGAGAATTATGCTATTAGTTATAAAGATTTTCCTGCTAGTGAGATATACAGAGTATTAAGTGAAGGTGCTGCTTTAATGGGAGAAGAACTTCCAATAAGTGTAAGAACTCTCACTAATATAGTAAATAAGATCAGGTCTGATAAGGCTAAGTTGGCTTTGATGAAAGGTAAGAAGTGGTCCAAGGACAATTTAAGGGTTCATGTAAAGAGAATCAATAATGCTTTACCCGGGCAGATAGTAGAGAGTGACGGACATAAGCTGAATAATGTGGTTTATTCCCCATTTTATGCTCATAAATCAGAGTTTAGATACTTAGTGAGACCTCAGCTGATGGTTTGGTATGATGTAGGAACAGGTTTTATATTGGATGGTACTTTGACCTTATCAGAGAATCGTAATGTTGTCAGGACTTCGTTAAGATATGCCATATTGAAAGGCGGGTTACCTGATGAGATTAGATTAGATAACGGACCTGCTTATAAGAATGCTGATTTTGTTCCTTTAGCTTATGCAGGTAAGAAAAGATTAACTCCTGCTGTAAAGAGAGCTAAAGAGATGCTAAGCAAGGGAGATAAGGGATTATATGCTAATTTGGGTATTTCTTATTCATTCACGATACCGGGTAATCCTGAATCAAAGAGTATTGAGCCATTTTGGGGTTATTGTTTATCAATGTTTGAGAAGATATTCCCTGTTTGGATAGGTAATAACATTCAAAACAGACCTGAAGTGTATAAGCTTACCAATGCTGTCTTAATGAAAAGATACGGCAAGTATATACCTACCTGGGAGCAATATGATGAACTGCTTCAGAGGTTTATTCAGGTATGGAATAACAGGAAAAGAGGATGTTTAGTTAATGGCCGAGGAGATACACTTTCACCACAAGAAGCATATTCACAGGTAGAACACAAGACTCTTCCTTTAGAGGAATTAGAGAGGATAACTAAATTTGCTTATCCAAACCCATATATGGTGAGTAGAGGGCGAATAAATGTTAATGGGATATTATACTGGCATCCAAGTTTTAGGGCCTTAGAGGGCAAGAATGTTAACGCTTACTATGATGAGAAGAATATAAAGGAAGTTACTATTGGGACTGAATATGGTGAGATTTTTCAACAACCAGCAATGATAGTTTACCCAGGACTTCAGGTTGGTGATGATATGGGTGCTTATATCGAAGCACGACACCAAGAGAAGATTATGATGTCTGTTTATGCTGCAATTAATGAAGCAGGCGGTAATGTTGCCAGAAATAGGATAATGCTTGAAGCTACTTCTGATACTGTATTTATCCAGGATAAAAAACAAGATAAGATTAAACAAGGTGATAAGATGCTTTTACCTTCACCAAATAACAATTCTCAACATGCTATTAAACTAATTCCTGAAGATGAAATCACAATTACTGAAGATGATATTGCTATGGCTAAGCAGAATATTTTTGAAGATGATGCTGATAGTGAAGAAGTTGAGAATGAGAGGATTAAGCAGTTAATGCAGAAGATAAATGAGAATATGGAAGAAGAGAAAGAAGATAATAGTATAGAGGAAATTTTAAGACAGATGGGGACGAATTGAAGCCCCTAAATCCCCTAAAGGGGACTTTGAAGAATGGCGGACAAGCTGTCCACCGTCCGACAGGAGAAGAGACCACCCCGTCTTCTTCGAAGCCACCCCTCCAAAGAGGGGAATTAAGAAAGGCCCCGTCTGCTTCGCATCCACCCCTCTTTAGCATCCTTTCAGGATTAAGAGGGGAGTTAAGAGCGGATGTGGTCATCCGCGTTCCCAGTTAATAATAAAGATAAAGGAGAAGATATGAAAAGTGTATTGTATTCAACACAAAATGTAAAGAAAGCACAGAATGTATTAAAGGAAGTGTGCAGGACAAAATCAGGTGATTTAGTAGTATTATACGGCTATACCGGGACAGGTAAGAGTCAGTATGCTAAGAAGAATTTCGCTCAGAAAGATTGGGGATATTACAGGATTCAGAGTGTAGAAAGCGGTAGATCATTCGCAATGGAGATTTATCAGAGACTTCATTACCTGTACACCGGTTCTCATATTCATGCAAGCGGACATGCTTCTACCCTGGTTAAAAAGAGTATCGATATATGGCAAGAGATTAACTATATCAGAGCTAATCAAGGTCAGCTTCCTTTAGTATTCTTTGTTGATGAGGTTAATAATGCGATAAAACGCAGGGCCTGGGATATTTTGGAAATCATGAGAGACTTTAGAGATACTGCTGAAGCTAAGATTGTTCTGATTGGAGAAGAAAATACCAGGCAGAAAATTGAGAAGTATGACTCACACTATTCAGGAAGAGTAACGAATTGGTGCAACTTTGAGATACCATCACAAGAAGATATAGTTGGAGTCATTACCTCCAGTATGGAAGTAGAAGCTACTCCAGGTGTATATAAGATGATGATAGCTAAAATGGGTGGCAGTTTGCACGCATTAGAGAGATACATAAAACTTTGTGAAAGTGTAGCTAATCAGTATAATTTAGCACTAATAGACTTCAATGAAATTAAGAAATATTCAATAGAATTCAGGTAGGATAAATGTCACTAGCACAAGAGAAAACAATAAAAAACTATATTTATCAGATGCGAACAGCATTTTCACTTCAGGAAGTTCATGAGAATACAGATGTTCCTAAGACTTCAGCATTTCGGATATTACATAAACTGTTGGAGAATGGAGAGCTTGAAAAGACAGGTGCTTCTGTTAGTCCACAGAGGTATAGGGCGGTGTTAAGAGCCCCTAAATCCCCTAAAGGGGACTTTGATAAGAGGGCGGAGAGAATCTCCACCGTCCGACAAGAAGAGGTTGAGGAAAAGGCTGAGAAATTGGGTGTTTCTACCAGGACTGTTTATCGGATAGAAAGAAGAGGATATGTTAAAGCTCCAGAGTGTGAAAAAAGTAATAAGCCAGATAGATATCTTCATCTTGATGAAGTGGTAGAACTTGTCAGGGGAAAGGGTTTATTTACTGCTTCTGAAGTAGTTGAGGCTATGGACTGTAGACTAGAACAAGCTATTGGAGCTTTGGATACTCTTGTCTCGATGGGCAAAATTGAGAAGAAAACGCATGAACAATTTGCAGTTAGATATCAATATGTTGAAAATAGGAGGATATCATGAGAACATCAGTAAAGGACAAGGGTTTATCATCCAAGCAAATAGCCTATATGAAAACGCTAAGAATACAAATCATGATTACTGCCAAAAGAACCCACGGTTGGGACTCTGTTGAGTTTCATGATGTTCTTGAGAGCTGGGGTTTTGGCAGATCATTAAGACTACTCACAATACAGCAATTACAGACAGTCTTGGGTATTGTAAGAGGCGAATATTCTCCTGATGCTCCAGACGAGCTCAAGAGACAACTGGAAAAATACTCAATCGGATATCTTGATAAGCAAGGACGATATGCTTGGCACCTGATGAAGGAGATTGGTTGGGATTGGTTCCGGGTCCAGAAGTATATGGTTAAGAAGTATCATACCACTCATTGGAATGTGCTTAATGATGAGCAGAAAAGAGGAATGATAGCGATGTTGAAGTATTACTTGAAGAAAGAGAGTGTAGCCACCGAAAACACTGAAAACACCGAGAAGAGAGTAGAGAAATGAAGACTTTCACACGAATTAACACGAATTTAAGACAAATTAACACGAATTAAGAAGGAGAAAACAATGAGTAGAGAATTATTTGGAAGAAGCGAATTTAATGGCGGAGAGAATCTCCACCGTCCGACAGAAGAGATGATGACACCAGAAGAGAGATTTAAGGCTGTTGAAGTAATGAAAGGCAGGTTAGAAGAAGACTTTATTAGCCTGGGAGAGATACTTTCTGAGATAAAGAGCAAACGCATATTCAAGATTAAAGGTTATAAAAACTTCAGAGATTTTGTAGAGATTGAGCATAACCTGTCAATTGGAGTGTGTAACAAGTTAGTTAAGATTTATGACTACTATGTAAAAGCTCTAAATATTGATTTTGAAACAGTTAAAGAGATTGGTTTGGATAGATTAAACACTATTCACCCTTTGATTAAAGATGCGGATTATGTGGTCCAGGAGGAGTGGTTAAAACAAGCTGAAGAACTATCACAACAAGAGCTTAGTGAGAAGGTAAAAGAGATAAGAGTTAAGGAAAAAGAGAATTCTAAGACCTTGAAAGATGTGTTTGTAGAGCAGTTTATGGATAACATGAAAGGTTACTTTAATTGTTCCGGGAAAGATCTTAACTATAAATTAGCTCTCTACTTCCAGGATATGGAATTAGATAAGGTTAATGAGGTGATAAGAGATAAGCAGAGAAGATTTGAAGAGGAAATTGAAGAGTCTCACACGAAGGCACGAAAACACGAAGAAGAAACCACCCCGCCTTCTTCGAAGGCACCCCTCCAAAGAGGGGAATTAAAGGCCCTTAACACAGAGGACACTTTTCCTAAGGGGAGTTTCGTAGAGATTTTAAGAAGGAGAAAATGATGAGAGATGATGATATAAAAAGAGTTAATCAGAGAGCCAGGCAGATATGGACAGTTGATTATAGAGGTGGTGATGGAGAGTCTGCTTCTGTTGATATTATAGCTACTTCTTATGAAGTTGTTAATCAGTGGATTATGAGGCATACCTGGTGTAACACAGTTACTCATGTAGGTTTAACTAAGACAATAACAGAGATTGGAGGTTAGTTTATGAAAGAAAGCACTCCAGTTGTCGGAAGTCGCTACTCCGTGAGCAACTCCCGTCATTAAGAAGAAGACAGTTGTCGGAAGTCGCTACTCCGTGAGCAACTCCCGTCATTAAGAAGAAGACAGTTGTCGGAAGTCGCTACTCCGTGAGCAACTCCCGTCATTAGATAGATAAAAAAAGGAGTAAAGAATGGCAGAAGTAATAGTTGATGGAAGAACTAAATTATGGATAAATCCTGATGGCTATGAAGTACCAATCAGGTATATAGATAAAGATGATCAGAATAGAGACAAGCTGGTAACTGAAGTCTTTAGTGATGTTGATAAGCTGGTAAGTGATTTAACTTCATTCAAAAGCAAACTGGCAAAAATGGTGGATGATTACTTAGATTCATTAGCTCATAAACATAATGAGAAGTGGAAAGGCAATGCCGTGATTATGGACTTTGCTGAGAAATATAGAATTGATGTGAGTATTAGTGATAAAATTAGCTTCGATAATAAGCTACAGATTGCTAAATCTAAGATTGATACTTATATAAAAAGCTTAGTGAAGAATGCAGGCAAAGAGATTGTGATGCTGATAAATAAAGCCTTTAATGTAGATAAGAAGGGCAATGTTGATGTTAAACAGATTCTATCCCTTAGAACATTGAAAATCGAACACCTGGAATGGCAAGAAGCAATGGATCTAATTTCTGAAGCTATCAGGATTGATTCTACTAAGAGATATTTTAACTTCAAAGAAAAACAAGATGATGGGAGCTGGAAGTCTATTACTTTGAATTTTTCAGCACTGTAAGAGACTCACACGAAAACACGAAGAAGAAGATCAGTTGTCGGAAGTCGCTACTCCGTGAGCAACTCCCGTCATTAAGAAGAAGATCAGTTGTCGGAAGTCGCTACTCCGTGAGCAACTCCCGTCATTAAGAAGAAAAAAGAAAGTAAAAGTGAAGAATGGGTTGCCAGTGAGGAGGGCAAATGAATCCGGAAAAAAAGCGTGTGGGGTGCATGGTGCCTCTTTGTCAGGAACAATGGTGCAATGCTAAGAGAAAGAAGTTTTGTGCCCTCAGGCGCTGTTTTTTGGAGCATCAGAAGCAGGTTCGTAAAGCTGTGGCAGGCAATGTAGAACTTTATCACTATGTGTACTACTGGAGAAAAAAGAAGTGAATACGAAGTATAAGAAAATAAGAGCAAGGATTGAAGAGCTTAAAGGTAGTGGCTTTCGATTAAAAGACTGCTTTAGGATAGTGGCCGGGGAGTTCTTTTTATCTGAAGCAAGAGTGGCTGATATTTGGAGATTTAAGAAGAGTTGAAGAAGAAGACTTTTACACTAATTAGCACGAATTATAACGAATTAACACGAATAGGAGAAAAGAATGAATGAAAATAAAAAACAATGTGTGCACAAGTGGGTATTCATGGAGTCAAACAAGTTCTCTGAGTATAGAGGTAATCGAAATTATAATTACACTAAAGTAGATAGGTTTTACTGTGAAAAATGCTTAAAAACTAAAGAAATTAAACATGAAGAAACAAGCTGTGAAAGACCTGACTGGTACTAATAGGAGAAGAGTGAGGAAACATCAAATGTGTAATTGCTTTGAAAATCGTATTAAGAATATATGGGAAATTGAAGATAAAAGGCCCGTTGGAGATCCAATATTCACTGTTTCATATCCTTATATTTACATGAGAAACCGCAATTATTTTGTTCCGTTTCAAGTACTAAGATACGGTGGAGACAAGAAAATTATTGCTGAGGAAATGTTATTTTGTCCGTTTTGTGGAGATAGGATAATTTGTAGTGATGATGAATAAGGACTAATGACTATGACCACCAAAGAGAAGATTAACCTGATATATAATGAATTGAAAGAGATTGTAGGGCTTGAAATCCTGGAAGTCAAGACCCTGCAATTTCTGCAGAGGTTGAAGAAGAAAGAAGAAGCCACTAAATCCCCTAAAGGGGACTTTGAGAAGAGGGGGATAAATGCGGGTATATATAAACAGATAGTGGAAGAGCTTAACCAAAAGGCAGGGAAGCTTTATCGCTGGAATACTACAGAGACAAAGGCCTTAATTAGAGCCAGGTTGAATGATGGCTTTAGTCCTGAAGACTTTAGAAAGGTGATATTTATTAAAACAAAACAGTGGTTGGGAGATGAGAAGTTTACTCCTTACTTGCGACCTAAAACTTTGTTTAGTAGTAAATTTGAGGGATATTTGCAAGAATGGTATGCTTACCAGAAGAAACTTGATCAGCAGAAAGCTGAGTTTGAGAAAGCAAAGAGGATTGAGAGAGGAGAAGCTGATCCTGAAATAAGTCCGGAAGAAAGAAAGTCACAAATTGCCTGGGAGAAAAAGAAAGAAAGACTAATAGCTGAAGCTACTCCTGAAGACTGGCAAGATTATTATCACAATGAAAAGCTATTTAAAAAGAAAGCTTATACTCATGGGATTAAGGACCCTTTTATTAGAAATCTGTTTGCTTATTATTTAGATAAGAAGGAAAAAGAGAAGAATGGCGGAGAGAATCTCCACCGTCCGACAGAAGAGGCTCACACGAAGACACGAAGGCACGAAGAAGAAGAAGACCTTCACACGAATTAACGCGAATTAAAACGAATTACACGAATTAAGAGGAGAAAGAGATGAATTATAAGTACTTTGAAGTGGTGGATGCTAAACATAAAGAGCTAGTGAAAAAAGAACTATTAAACATAATGAAAGATAAGTTTGGAGATTCCTTTGACACCATATATGAAGATTTGATGGAAAATGGAAGTGTATTATCTTACAAATATTCAGCCAAAATGATTATAAACTATTGCATTGAAGAAGATAGGGTCTTATACAAAACTACTGCCGGCCTAAATGAAAAGGGAGGAGGTCTTCTTGCTCCAATCAGTGAAGAACTCTATAATGAACTTGTGGAAGATGATGAGGGGGAAGAATAAATAAGCTACTCCCTATGCCTCTTTAATAAAGGGGTATATGAAGTGGTTTTGATAAAAACTTGCTAATATAATAGTTACTAAAAAAAAGTTCTTGTTCGAATGATTATAAGAGAAATGAGTCAATATCGTATTATTACAAAGAATTTTATAATGAAATGTTAATAAAACAATACGTAAAAATAAATTTTCTTGACAGATTTAAAATGGATTATAATTTTTGAAAAAAAATAGGAGTTCTTATGGTACAAGCAAATGAAGATTGGTATGACAAAAGAATAACTTTAACAGTCGATAACTTGAGGTTATGGCCCAATAACCCTAGATTTGATGAAACCGATCTTGAAACAACTCGTGATTTTGCAAAATGTATTTCTGAAAGTAAGATTGATAAAAGTAGTTTCTTTAACCTTATTCAATCAATAATACAAAATGGATTTGTAAATATTGAACCGATTGTAGTATTTAAATACAAAAATAATGATAAATATTATGTAGCTGAAGGTAATCGAAGAGTCCTAGCTTTAAAACTACTAAGAAATCCAAAATTTGCTCCAAAGAGTATAAGGAGTTACATTTCAGCAGCTTCAAAAAAAATTAACCGTGATTCGATTAAGAAAATTAAAGTAATTGTATCTCCATCACTAAGTGATGCTCAATGGTATATAGGGCAGAGAAACAATATTTCTACTATAAAGCAATCTTGGACAAAATTACAGCAATGTAGGTGGGTAGCTGAGTTAGCAAAGGATGTTAACAATGATTTAAATCTCATAAGAAAAACTGCTCAGTTGTCAACTTCAGAAATTTTAAGAGTACTCAGGATAAATGCATTTAATAAGCTTATTAATACAGAGCTTATGCAAGAAGTGTTATCTCACGAGGAAATCTCAATAATGCAATCAAGAAATTTTCCAGTTAGTATAATTGAAAGATTTTACGATTCATCAATTGTCCAAGATAGGTGGGGGATAAAGTTTGATGGTCCCAATATAAGAATATATAACTTTGTAGATTTTATTATTTCATATGCAGAGTTGTTGAGAAGAGTTATTTCTAAAAATAATGAACTAATTAAAATCGACACAAGAACTATAACTACACACATTGAAGAGATTCTGGATAGCTTACCTTCAATAGATCTTTCTATTAAGAATTCACAATATACACTTAATATTTTTGAAGATATTGTTTTTGGTGATGAGATTATTGAAACTTTTGAGGAGACTATTGAAGAAGAAGAACAGACTAACGAGCAAAAATTTAGCAAAAACGAACATGTTCATAAAGAAAGTAAACGTTCACCCTTACTAAACAATACTAAGAGAAATAGATTAGTTCCCGAAAACGTTACTGTTAATACTGGTAATGCTAGAATTCAAGACTTGTTTAATGAACTAAAAGGATGTCCTATCCAAGGGAGAGAAAATATTATAGCTATCTCACTCAGAGTTTTATTTGAATTAGTTGTTTTAGATTACTTAATAAGGGAGAATCTAGACTCAGGACTCCTTTCAAAGCACAACAAAACAGATTTATCATATATAGGATTAAAAGACAGGTTAGTATATATAAGAACGTTAAAAAAAAAAAATAAAAAAGTCACTAAAATTATTAACGGTTTATTAAGACCAGAAAACGATTACTCAATTGATACTTTAAATATTTATATGCACAGTGAACAAACTTATGCAATAACTAGAGAAAGATTAGTTTGCTTTTTTGACTACCTGTTCCCATTACTACAAGAATTTTTAGTTTTAACGGTCCACAGATAGTAATGTATTATTCTCCTTTACGCTATCCAGGTGGTAAGAATAGGCTTTCTGCTTTCATTGGACAGCTATGCGTAGATAATGGCATCCATTCCCATTACATCGAGCCTTTTGCGGGTGGTGGTTCAGTAGCATTGTTCTTACTAATTGAAGGGTTTGTTGAGAAAATCACCATTAATGATAAAGATAGATCAATATATGCTCTTTGGTATTCAATATTGAATCATACAGATGTATTATGCGATTTAATCAAATTCTGCCCAATAAATGTTGATTATTGGAAAGTTCAGAAAAAAATACAAGAAAACAAAAATAATGTAGGTTTGTTAGAGCTAGGGTATTCTACCCTCTATTTAAACAGAACTAACAGATCTGGTATAATTAAAGCAGGAGTTATCGGAGGTCTAGATCAAACAGGTAACTACAAAATGGATTGCAGATTTAATAAGACTTCTTTGATTGATAAAATCAAGAAAATAGCTGAATATAAAGATCATATATCTTTAACTAATCTTGATGTTATGGATTTATTGCAACAGGACTCAATAATGCATGAATCTGATGGACTTATTTATTTTGATCCTCCTTATTATCAAAAAGGTAGCACATTATACATGAACCACTATAAGAAAGGTGACCATTCTATCTTAGCAGAAAGAATTAAAGAAATTTCTTTTCTGAATTGGATTGTGTCTTATGATAATGTAGATGCGATAAGACACTTATACTCTAATTTACCTTCCAGTGAATTCTCATTTAAACATACCGCTTATGAAAGCAGAACAGGAAAAGAAATCTTGTTCTTTGATAAAAGTTTAAAATTAGGAAAATTGCAGACATTAAATCCTTTATATTATAAATTCGATAATAAATCGAAAAAAATTATTGTTATTAATCAATAATATTTGTGGTGAACTAGTAAGTACACGAATTAAATTACTTGCTAAAAGCAGGTAAATGAATAATATGTAAATAGAAGCACCGAGAGAGCTTAATCCTTGTTTGATTGGTGTGGACGGCTGGAGTTGGATAAGCAGACTACGAGCCCCTTGACGGAAAGGGCTAACCTGGAAGCGGCGTTTGTTGATTCGTGGCGTGGTAGCGTCTTAATATCAACATTGAAGTGGAGAGAGAGCTTAATCCTCGTTTGATCAAAGCGGAAACTATGATATGATAAGGTATCACTTAGATCACAAAAAGGGAACACGATGTGCTCCCTTTTTACTTATTTAGCTACTTGATTAAGAAGCCTTTTCTTTGTTTATCAATGTATCTATCTTCAGCTGGGAAGAAGTTGAAGTATTCAAGATTTCCCTGACTATCAACGAAAGTTATGACACATACGCTTTTACTATATTTTTTAAGATAATAGGTTCTTAACTCTTTAGCTCCATTCTCACTGTGCATCCATATTTCATCAGGATTTTTAATAACATCATCAATACAATTCAGATACTTTAATCTGGCTGATATTTCCTCTAAGGATCTATCTTTTAGATTTTTATCTGCTTTTTTATTTAAGAAAACAGGAGTATCCTCTGAGTCCTTAATAGTACGATTACCAAGATAATCAGAGTATTCTTGTAGTTTTTCTTTTTTAGTTGTACCTTTAGTTTTATATTCTTCAGGTTGCTTATTGTTTGGTTTTTCCTTGAAGTCCTGTAGATCTAAATCTTTGTATGATTTAGTATAGAGGTTAGGACAGTGCTTTTTACCTGAGTTGTAGATATGTAAACGCTTGCTTCTGATAGACATTTCAGGATAAAGGACAGATATGTTTTTAGCATCTTCACAGCCTAACCAGTCACCAAAGAGAGAGTTGTCTTTGCCTACATTGCGTTTGAATTCTTCTTTAACATTAGAATCAGGAGGGACATCTCTCTTGAGTCCCGGGTCTCCGTTTGCTTCTTCTTCAGTAATTTGTTCTTTATCACAACGACAACCCCAGCCATTAGGAGGATAATAGTCATCCCAGAAAGGATCATCTACATGTCTGACTATACCATCTAAGGCTCTATGTTCATCTCTGACAGCATCATCTTGCATAGTAACATAACGGAGATAAGGGAAGATTTCTTTAGAGTCCTGGATATCTTTCCAGTCTGCGGCCGCACGAGCTGATTTAATAGCCTGGTTGAAGTTAGTTCTTAGGTGATAAGGATTATCAGGTTCAAAGCCATTTAGCTTGAGGTTTTCCTGAAACTCTTGAAAGGTAGTACCTTGAGTAAAGGCTTTTTCAGCTTCGGACTTAATCATATCAAGCATTGTATCAGAAGTTACTCCTGCTACGATAAAGGTTTCAGCTCGGAAAGCATGGAGTGCTTTGGTGTCTTCCAGGGTCCAGTCTATTTCGAAGTTGAAGTCAGCCCCTAAATCCCCTGAAGGGGACTTTGAAGATATACAGTCAGTTGAACTGCCTGTGCGGGCTGGAAGCCCACGTTCCCAGTTAGCTACTAAATCCCCTGAAGGGGACTTTGAAGAGACCTCACACGAAGGCACGAAGGCACGAAGAGGAGAGTTAAGAACCATACCTTTTGCTTTTTTCTTTAGCGACGCTTTTCTTAGCTGATAGTATTCTTTAAGAAGGGTTTGATACATCTCATTAGCAAAGGTAAGATATAGTCCTTTAGGGTATGCCATATTTGCTATATCTTTGAATGATTTAGCTTGATTGATTTGAGATTTGATTTTTTGGAGCTGTTTGAGGGAAGCTGCTAAATCAGATGAAGGGGACTTTGAAGAGACCTCACACGAAGGCACGAAGGCACGAAGGGGATCTGAAGGAACCACCCCACCTTCTTCGAAGGCACCCCTCCTTTGAGGGGAATTAAAAAAAGGGGATTGTTGTGTGTTAACCTCCTTTAGTTTTGCACCAGACTTTGGTACAGGGATGCCATAAGTGGTGTACCAGTAATCAGGTTCAATATCAATGATATTGTTTAGTTGTGTATCGATACCAATTTTGGTAGTTAGATCAATATGTTCCGGGAGTGAGAGAGTGATTTTGATATTAGAGGCTTGGAAGTTAAGTCTGTTTAACCTGGAGCAGATGTGAGAGATATACTTAGAGCAGTCTCTGATATCAGATTGAAGGATATCTTGTCTGACCATGTTATGAACCTTAGCTTGAGCATAGGATCCTGTCTTTTCTGTATTAGTGGTGAGGGTTTGGCCAAGGATTCTTTTAGAGATAGATTTTTTACAGAAATCTAAAAGAGTTGAGTAGAGATTAGCATTAGCTGAAGCATTTTTGAAGTCTGCGAACTCGATGAGAGTATTCTCAGAGATAACAGCACCTAAATCTGTACCAAGATTCTTTACCATAGACTTGAGTAAGTTCTTTTCTTCCGGGGTTGAACCCGGTTTATACTTACCAATTCTGATAGGTTTTCCATAAGTTTCGACAAAGGAAGCCCAGTTGTTGAGAGCAAAGGAAAAGAAAGTATAATATTTGATGATAGACTCATAGACAGAATAATTTTGATAGAGACGCACAAATCGGTCATCTGAGAGGCTTTTCTTCTCATCTTCGACATACAGGACCAATTCAGATTTTTCAGCCCTTAAATCGAGGTTTTTGTATTCTATGAACTTGTCTATGGTGTAAAGGTTGTTTTCCAGCTTAAAGGCAATCTGGCGAAAGAGAGAACCTGTAAGCTTAAGATCAGTTGCCTGATCTATGAGGACCGTGAAGAAGTTATCCAGGAAGGAAGTAAAGAAGTCTTTTTGCTGTTGAGTGAGTTCTTCAGGGAGAGTGTAAGAAGCTGATTTAAGAGCTTCAACTCTGACATCAGTGTCTCCAGCCAGGTTATCATCGAGATTGTAGAGTCTGTCGTATAAGCTGTTAAGGTGTTTTAATCTGCCATTATGGGCATTATATAGAGCTAAAGCCATCTCTGAAGGTGTGATTTTAGCTGACCAAAGAGGTTTTTCTTCCTCAATTTTAGTTTGGGTTAAGATGGTTGTTGATGTTTTTTTAAATATGTCTAATATATTCATTTTTTTCTCCTTTTGTTTTTTTAATCTATCCACTAATTACACGAATTGCACTAATAAGAATGTCCTTAACACAGAGTTTCACAGAGGTTATCACAGAGTTACACAGAGTTTTAAGAGGG
>NZ_JAEINN010000034.1 GCF_016342405.1 Maridesulfovibrio ferrireducens
TATTCATCCTCCTTGAATGGGAGGAAGTATGTCATATGAGAAAATTAATGGAAGATGCAGCCGTCTGGACGGTTACTATGAAGCTCCCTTTGACGATGGGAATATGCTGGGACATCAAGTCCTTCAAATTCTTATCGACAAGGGTATGAAGGGTGGCGAACGACTGCCTGAAAATTGGCTTGAAGTAGTTCTGTCTATTGCGCAAGATCCGCGAGTTCCTACAGGCAATTCATCATTCAGAAAATGGTGGTCTGTGATGGGCCCGCAGAGAACAGACTGGATACGTAATCAGCTGTCCAGTCTTGATCTCAAGGTATTCCTAGACGTTCTAGAGGATTATGCAGAGAGTTCGGGAAAGGATGACATAAAACGCATGTTCCCAGCTCGTAAGAAATTTCTTGAAGGGTTATTTGACCTGAAAATGGTTGTAAATTCGAGACTCTTTCTTGGAGGCGAAGCTGTCTCATTCCTCAAACGCAGCTATAATGACAAATCTCTTCCGCATTACGCCAAGCAGAGTGATTCTGATAAGGCTATTATCTATCTTAACCTTGGAAATCTTCATATGATTGAAGGAACCCATAGCTTTCCACTCATAATGATGGACGACTTGCCACCGAGCTCCAACGTCATGTCCTACGAACATGACTGGTTTTCAAAAGATGACCTTAATCGAAGATTATTAGTAGCACATGATGAATTGCGAGTTAAAAAAACAAGCATGCTTCCAAATGATTATATAAGGCATTACCCAAATCTTACATGGCAGCATAAAGCTCTCATGGCCATGAAAAAGTATGGAGTTCATGTAAACCCTGGCAATGTTCTGACGAGATTAGACCATAATGACTTTATTAAAAATTCTAAATACTCACTCTAATTATGCTTAATAAAATAAAATCACTACTGGCTGCAGCAAAAGATGATTCTGGCTTTGAAATTGAAGCCCACCCTTATGGTATTAGTTTTAAAACTGATCAGATGCAGGTATGCCGAAATGGGAAAGCTTCACAAATATTGCAATTGCAGTTTGTAACCTTGAGAATAATGACTGAACAAAGTTTAGCTGCTGAGCTAGAAAATGGTTTCGATTTAGTCAGTGAAGATGTTGTAAGGTTAAGTCACTCAGATCGTCTGCTACTAGGTCTTCCGGAAGCTTGGCCTGGCGAATTCAGAATTGAGTTCAACGGACTCTCCACGCAAGCTGATTTTTTCCTGAATGCAGGACTGGTATTGCCATCAGGAGATGTTGTTCGCCATTTTTATCGTAATGGGCCAATGTTTAGCATCTCAGAGCAAGAAACATATCTTCCAGATCAGGCACAGTGGCTGCTATTAAATACAATTGAACAACATAGCTTACTTTCACCTGACGATAAGAATGAACAGGTAAACCTACTAGCGGTTAAAGCTCTACAAAAAGCTGAAAGTATGGGGGCCGCTGTTAATCTTTCTCACTTTGAAGATTTGGTTGTTAATACACCGGATGGAATTACCTTTTCTGCAAACCAGCTTGATGACGGTTCACTTGAATTACTTCCTTCTTTTCGCGATGTTAAAGAAGACAAACTTGTTATGAATGGAGCCATATCAGAGGTAAAAACTAATAGTCATGAAATATGTTCACCTGAAGATATAGAAAAAAGGCTATCTCAGTTGGAAAATGGCAAGGGGATTATGCGGGTTAACAATACTTTGGTTGTGCTCAATGGAGAACAGATTGACGCTGTAGAAGAAATTTTATCGAATCGAACTATCCCCGCTAATCAGGTCCGTCAGTTCCTTGAGTCTCCAGGAGCTTTTCTTGATGCAAGCAAAATTGATTTTGATCTCGGTTTTTCTCTCCGCGTAAAGGGGGTTGTTGAATTTGAACCCGCATATTTCGGGGAAACTGATTCTAGTGAAACAGATTGGACCGGATGTTCTGGACTTTCACGTCCGCCAGCAATTTTGCTTCATGGACTAGTCGATATAGTAAAAACTGAAGCCGAAGTCGATGAAGCTGAAAAGCTCATAAAAGCAGCCAGAGCTGACGGCAAAAGAAGTATTACAGTTAATATAAATGGTACAGATCAGGAAATTATTCTGGGAGATGACCAAGACGACGAGAAATATATCGATGAAGCCAAACAAAAATTACGTCAGACACCTGATTTTGATACTCCCTCAGGAGATCTGCCTGATAATATTGACGAAAACCTATCTCGTTCAACCGTTGATATCATTCGTGAAGACGAAGAGCATGAGCTTGATAATAAGTTGAGTGCCGGAAGAGATTATTACTATGCGCCCCCACTTCGTCTTACCAACTGTAAGCGCACTCCATTTGATTATCAGGAAAAAGGCATTCGTTGGCTATTGGGACTTGCTACTAATAACGGGAAAATGAATTGGGAAACAGATTTTGTGGGAGGATTGCTAGCTGATGATATGGGGCTTGGTAAGACGTTTATGTCATTAGCTGCAGCTATCGAATATGCAGACATTCAGCGAGAACACGGACAGGCTCCCAAGCCCTGCCTGGTCGTAGCCCCGCTTAGCTTGCTTCAAAACTGGAAAGATGAACTTACTGCTACCTACGATCCGCAGCCTTTCGATGATGTAATTCTCCTACAATCCCAAGAGGATCTTCCCCGATTTCGAGCTCGTAAGGGAAATGAGGTCAAGCAACGAGATGAGGACATTGCTTCAGGGCTTGATGCATTGAGGTATGCACTCAAAGTGGGGCCCTCCTGGGGGCCAGACCGCCTTGATCAGCCTAACCGTTTGGTTTTGGCTACCTACCAAGTACTTAGGGAATATCAGTTTTCTTTATGTCGTGTGGATTGGGGATTCGTTATTTTTGATGAAGCGCAAAATATTAAAAACCCCAATACACTGCAAACTCGCGCAGCAAAGGGTCTAAAGGCCGACATGATGGTTCCAGCTACCGGAACGCCAGTTGAGAATAGTCTGGCTGACTTTTGGTGTCTTTTTGATACAGCTTGTCCTGGAATTTTAAAGAACTATCAAGATTTCAGGAAAAAATACGTTACCCCCATACGTAGCGCCCCCCCTGAAAAGGCTGATGAGGTCCGGGTAAAAGTAGGTAAAGATTTACGAGATATGGTTGGAAAGCTCATGCTTCGCCGCACTAAAGAAGACGAACTAGAAGGAATTCCAGAAAAACATGTACACTATCCTGAGGTGGAAATGTTTGGCCAGCAGCGCAAGTTGTATGAGGCCGTACTAGGCTCTGCAAATATTCGTGATACTGATGAGCCTCGCGGTCCATCTGTGCTAAAAGCACTTCATTCTCTTAGAGATGTGTCATTACATCCGGCTCTGCTTAACAGCGGTCAACCTATGCCTCCTTGTGATCATGAATCTGTCAAAACTCATTTTGAAGAATCTGGGAAATTAAAAATTGTACTCAATATTCTTGCTGAAATCAAAAGTAAGAACGAAAAAGTCATTATATTTGTACTACGCCATCGGTTACAGGCATATATCTCCATGGCTTTGGGGGCAATTTATGGATTAAACGTAAATGTAATTAACGGCACAACCAAAACGTCATCAAAAAAAGCAGACAACAAAACTCGCATGGGCATCATCCGTGAATTCGAAGCCAAAGAAGGATTCAACATCCTAATCATGTCCCCTATTGCAGCAGGGGTGGGATTAACCGTTGTGGGGGCTAACAATGTCATTCATCTTGAACGGCATTGGAATCCAGCAAAAGAAGCTCAGGCCACTGACAGAGTTTATCGTATAGGCCAACAAAAGGATGTTCATGTCCACATACCTATTCTTACCCATCCCGAGATAGACAGTTTTGACGTGCACCTTAACCGATTGCTCAATAGAAAGCTGGACATAAAAGATGCTGTTATTACCCCTGTTGAAGCTGCTCCTGAGGATTTGGGGGACGTATTAGTGGACACGCGTACTCCTTCTTCAGCTCAAAGAATACAAGGGGCTGATATTTTTAAAGACATGTCTTGGGAGTCTTTTGAATCGTTATCTGCCCTAGTCCTTGCTGCAAAATACGGAGGTGAACCGACCTTGACAGCTCATCCAAACGATTGGGGGGCTGATTCAATTATTATATCCAGCAAACAAGTGATTCTAATTCAAAGTAAATATAGCTCTGAAGCAACATTCAGATCAGAAAAAGCTGTTCGCGAGGTATACGGTGCAGTGCCTAAATATGAAAAACTTTTAGGTAGGAAAATTGATAAGTTGATTGTCACCACAAGCTCCTCTAAAATTGACAAGAAGGTTAAAGACTCTGGAAAAGAGTGTGGAGTTGAAATACTGAGTGGTAAGGATATTATTAAATTTCTTGACCAAAATACGATCACTTATGAACGTGTTTATGGTTTATTGAATTCGAAGAGGTTTCCGGGGTAGGATCATTCGCAGCTAAACCATTTCTTATTACACTCAAAATACTTAAAACTATTTAACAGCACATACCTTTTGGGAACGCACTCAGCTAAACAATCAAGTACAGATCTCCACTATAGGGAGAGGCCTAACTATAATCATTATCACAATACAGCGTGAAGCATTTCCACAAACGAATACATCCAAATATTCGCTCCACGGCCCATCTAAACAGCTGATCCGAAATAAGGCGACGGTATTGTAGGGTATACCCTGAAAACATGGGTAAAGACGTATTCAGCCTTTTCGACAACTTCGTTCTCGTCGTATGAATCGACAGGAAGCCCAGTCTGGTCATCCCAAAGAAAGTCTTTAATAGCTGTCCTGACGGCATCACGAGTAGCTTCTTTCTCTCGCCAGTTGTCTATTTTAAGCTTTTCAGACTTCAACTTCTCCAGCAAGTCAACAGACACAGCTTTGATTTGTTTTAGATCGGTACGACTAAGGGCATCTTTCTTCAGGAGATCAAATATAGCCAAGGATTCCTCTGTGAGCCCTTCACGAACCGCCCGAGCTTCTTCCTCGCTAAGGGTTTCTACAAAGTTAATCAGGGCCTCGAAGGTTTTTTCGATGGATACGCGATCTTTTTCCCGGTTATACTCAGCGACAATACCCTCGTAATGCTGCTGAAAATCAGTACGTAAGGGATTTTGCATAAGGAGACGGCTTACCCTCTGCTCTATGGCATCCTTTAGGCTCTGAACAGTAGTGCGCTTTCTCGGGCTTGCCTCAAACTCTTTTCTGAGCTTATCAAAATCTATTTTGCTGATGTCGTAAGGTTCACTCTCATGTCCGGCCTGTGTGGAATCGGTTTCAATAGCCCCGTCCACAACTTCATGGAGTTGACGAATGATATCGGAAATGTCAGCGCGGTCTCTATCTTTTTGCAGGCTTTTATACACCACATTAATTGCATCGTAGTCGGCCCGGTGGTGATTTACCCCTTGAACATTGATACAGGCTTTAAACTTCTTGAAGACCTCCCGACACATAACTTCAAACCTTTTGCGAGTTTGGTCGTTCTCATTAGCTGACTCTTTAGCAGCAAGAATAGCGGCATTCCGCTCGAATCCAGTCTTGTTGATAATGTCATCTAATGATGCATTACTCTTCAGCAAAAACGCACGTACGAAAGCAATCGCTTCGGACAGTTCCACAAGAAGCTCTTCTTCCGGCTTAGCTGGATCTTGTCCTCCACCTTGCCCCCCATCGGGACCTATTGGCCCAGCAAAGGTAGCCAACGCTTTGCGAAGGTTTTTCAGGATACCGCAATAGTCCACTATAAGACCGTTGTTCTTCCCTTCGCTTATCCTGTTTGCCCTGGCTATAGCCTGCATCAAGGTATGAGCCTTGAGGGGCTTATCTAAGTACAGAGTTGAAAGGCTGGGAACGTCAAAACCCGTTAGCCACATAGCGCATACGATAGCAATACGGAATGGATGCTCTTCTTCTTTGAAGGCATCCTCCAGCCCCATCCTCTGCAAGTTCCTAAATTTTGGTTTGTCCCGCATGTGCTCAGGTAAATCGATACCTTCCTTGATTAGTCGGCGATGAGGTTTGATGTCCAGTTTCCATTTCTTAAACTTGTCCACCTCCCCCTGCTCTTCACTAACCACCACTGCAGCGACAGTTTCTTTCATCCATTGAATCTGCCTATGTCGATACATTTCGTCTTGCTCATCTGCAGCAGACCTCAATTCAACTTCAAGCTCTGCGATACGTTTATTCCAGTGCTTGAAGATCAATCCGTGCATACGAACACAGGTAACTTTATCGATACAGACCAGCATCACCTTTCCAGTTTCCCATGCCCGTGAATAATGGACAACAAAATCCCGTGCAATCTGGTCGAGCCGTTTTTCAGCTGTAATGATATGGTAGTCGCGCTTCAGCTCTTTTTCTAGCCGCAGCTCAACGTCAATATCATCAGTCTCGAATTCTTCAAGCTTCTCGGCAATTCGTTCGTTAAGATCTCCGACAGCCAATCCAAGCTTTTCACCTCGAGCATCATAATAGAGTGGAACTGTAGCCTTATCTTCCACGGCTCGCTGAAAATCGTATGTCGAGATATAACCTCCGAACACGCGACGGGTAATCTCATCACTGGAAAAGAGAGGCGTTCCCGTGAATCCCATATAGCTCGCATTTGGAAGAGCGTTGCGGAGGTTCAATGCCAACGTTCCATACTGTGTCCGGTGTGCCTCATCTGTTATGACGATGACATCATCTCTAGTGGTGTATCCCTCATCAGGGTCCACTTCTTGGTTGAACTTCTGAATCAAAGAAAATACATACGACTTGTGCTGTGCAAGCAAATTGCAAAGGTGGTGTCCACTTGATGCACGGCATGGATCTTTGTCATTGTTCACCACGCCGCAACCAGCAAAAGTATTGTAAAGCTGAGTATCGAGATCATCTCTATCTGTAAGAATAACGAACGTGAAATTACCACCCAGCTTGCGATGAACTTTCCGAGTGAAAAATACGATGGAATAGCTCTTTCCTGCTCCCTGCGTATGCCAAAACACGCCAAGTTTACCCAAGCGGTCCTTTCTGCCCCGCACAGCCTCAATTGCCCGATTAACTCCAAGCAGTTGGTGATTTCGTGCCAGAATCTTTTTAGGTTCACCTGCGGAGTCATCGAAGAGAATGAAATTTTCAACCAGATCAATGAAGTTGTGCTTATCGCATACACCTTTGAGCAAGGTTTCCATATCAACAACGCCAGACTCATCTTCCTCTAAACGCTTCCAGTCGTTGAAGTGCTCAAACTTACTTGAAAGAGAACCGAGCTTAGCGTCCACGCCATTAGCCAGAACCACTATGGCGTTATGATGAAACAAGTGCGGAACGGTATCCTTGTAATCCATGAAATTTTGTTCGTAGGCAGCTCGAATGTTCTTACTTACATTCTTCAGCTCCATGAAGAGTAAAGGAATCCCATTCACAAACCCTACGATATCCGCTCGACGACGGTACAAATCTCCTTTTACCCAAAGTTCACGCACACAGAGAAAATGGTTATTCGTAGGTTCGGCAAAATCGAGGATACGCAAGCGCTCCCGCACCCGATCCCCATCAGCATTATGAAATGTAACTTGTACCCCGTCCCGTATAAGTTGGTATTTATCCCGATTAGCCGCCAACATGGTCTGACTGGCTACGACAGTGACAACCTCACGCACTGCATCGTCATAAGCTGAATCAGGCAAGCCCGGGTTAAGTTTTACCAGCCCCTCGCGTAAGTATCGCTTAAGCACTACATCTTCGTCAGAATCTCGCCCCAAGGTTCCTTCAGGGCCGTATGTCTCAGCATGATAAGCATACACGGAATCCCAACCGAGTTGGTTCTCCAGGTATTCAGCTGTTGTCTGTTGAACTAGGGTGTCTTCATTGTAGAAACTTGGCGTCACCTTAGGACTCCTCCTCGGCGAGATTCTCTCATGGTTGTGTCTCCACAGTGTCAACTATACCTATGCTTTTCAGCAATGAGGAATATTGCTCGCCATCTTCTTTGAGTCTTTCAATAATTTGTTTTGCAGCCGTTTGCATCTCAGGAACTTCTACCGGCATTAAACCTCGCTCAAAAATCCCGCACAGGTGTGAATATTCATTGTTTATTCTGTCGGTTAAAACGGCGGGAATTTTCGCTTCTCCAAAAAATGAACAGAGCGTTTTGGGGTTCATTCCCTGATCAGGATATTTGTAATAGAGGTAAATCTCGAAGAATTTTCTAGAGTTGTTTCCAAAATTACAAAATATGACGTAGTTTGTATCGTCAACCGTTTCAATTTGAGCACATTTGTATATCTGATGGAAAAGATAGTTAAATTCAGTAGCATAATCCGTTAGGTACTTCGGCATAACCCCAATCGTGGAGGTCTTGTCCTGTCGGGCAACCACAAAAGAGTTCTTCGGGTAGCTAATATAATTTCCATCTTGTCCCAAAACTTTATGTCCCAATTGATTCAAATACTTCAAAAAATTAAGGTTGTGCGTTGATATAAATAATTGCTGAAACTTTCCTGCGGAAACGATCTCTGCGTTCAGCAAGCTGTATACAAAAAAGATGTGATTCCCATCGAGAGATGAGATAGGATCGTCAATCCAAATGATCGGTTTTGAATCTCGGGTGTCGATATCATCGAGTTTTGCAAGGAAATAGCAGAATGCTAGCAGACTGCATTCGCCTTCGCTTAAATGGTAAGCTTTTTTGCCGTCCCTAATGACTTCAAAGCAAATTTGCTTTGATTCATCTTCAGCGAGAACATCCTTTTTAGACTCCAGCGTGATAAATCGATGGCCAAAGAAATTGTTTAGGTATTCATTAACTTTCTTTGCGCCTTTTTCTTCGTCGTTCAGTTCACGTTTCTTTAAGGCAATCAGTTTCTCTTTCGTTAGAACAATATTATTGACTTGCTCATTATTTTTCGCAGCTTTAACACACTTTTTCTTGAGTTCTTCAATTGAAGACAACTGTTCTTGATACCCGATTGTGATTAGGTAGTCTGAAACTTCTTTTAATCGTAGAGTTTCTTTAGCGCTCGCCTGTTCAGAACTCAAAGAGGTAGTAAATATATCGGATTCGGTGCGGATCGATTCATACGTACTCCACGCGGTCAGCAAATCGGCAGAGGCATCATCCGGCTTTTCAAATGAGTTCTGGTTCAGAATGTCTTCTTTTCTTGCCTTTAGCTGAGTGACTAGTTTTCCCAGGGAAATTTCGTACTTGCCAACGGCCTCTTTTAGCGTTCTAGTCAATTCATCAAACTGGTTGTGGAATTTGGAGTAGAAACGGAATTTATCGAGGGATAAGGCAGCGCTTGCTGTGTTCTTCTCTTCTTCAATCTTATCGATTAGCGCATCAATATTCTTTTCAAGAAGCGCCGACTCTTCATCAAAATGCTTATCCAGCTCCTTCCAGCGATCCTCCGAGATAGGATTGTCACAAAACGCGCATTTGTCCCGCTTGCCCTTATGGTGGGTTCGGCCGTCATTCACCCAGCGATTCAAGACAGCATCCTTCACCAGTTCTTCAATCTTGTCCGACTCACTGATTTTCTTGGCTACAAGGCTCTCGGTTTCAGTAGTCAGTTTTTCAAAATTAAGCTCTGGAGGTTGAAATGGAGAGATTGTTCGGAGCTTATTTTCAGAAATCAACTTCTCGAGCTTCGCAAGTTGCTCGTCGGTTGGTGTACGATAGTTAGAGCTTAAGACTATTTTAATGTCAGCATGGAGCTTTTGAATGTTATAGTTTTGATCACCGAAACGTTCAGGTTTGTACTTGATGCCAATCTTTTTGTCAGTAGCCTTGCTTTTTAACTGAACATTAAGGCTATCAAATGCCGCCTCATGTACATCAAACGCTTCGCCTTCTTCAGCTTTAGCTGCATCTTTCTGGGCATACAGACATGTCTCCTTCCCTTCTTCCTTTGAACCAAGCTCTGCTTCGATTGCTGATATTTCCTTTTCGATTTTATTGTTGTCGTCACCAAGGATGGCAAATGGCTCGATGTTGTCGTCCGGGTTGGTAATGAAGCGTAGATTGTCACGGACGAAATCATCGTTGAAAACCCTAACTATTTTTCCATGCCCCACTAAAGAAGTTTCTGTTGCCAAACCTCCATCACTAAAGGCCACACTAAAAGCGGGGAGCTCAAATTTGTCTGATAAGGCTCCTGTCTCCATTGCACGTATGATTCGCGAAAGAGTCGTTTTGCCGGAATAATTTCTGCCGTAGATGATATTAATATCTTGGAAATTCTGTACGCTACCGCCATTACCACGGACTTCCGTGCGCCAGTCAAAGCTGTTGAAAATTCCAAAGTTACCAATGGATTTAAAACTCTTGATCATACGGCAATTTCTCCATTCATTAGTCGGGGGAGGAGGATGTCTCGGGCTTGGCACAATGAATAGCTTTGATCTGAAAGCCTCTTTATCTGGTTAAAGATTGTCCCTACATTGTCATCGAAAAAGGACAGGATATGTCTCGGTGGCACATAGACCATGTATTCACTGAAGCATGATTCCTGAACCCGTTGCCTTCCAGAGGAACCAATCATACTTTTGATTGCATTTTCTCTAAAATCGTATGTCCGTGAGAGGCAATATGTATAATACGAGCTAACATCTCTACCGCGCAACACAATAAATTCTGTTGACCCGCAAGCTAGTTCCCCCTCTTCAAGCATATCAACATAGCCAGTCTTCCCATTTTCAAGGCACGGAGTAATGCGAGCGAATAGCACATCTCCATTACGAAATTTTACCGATGTGGATTTCTCTCGCACCTCAATTCCTGAGCGATCAATTGTCATTCCGACTTCAGACAGACATGACATGGGAATGGATCTAATACTCTCTCCCTTTTCTGCCTTCTCCTTGGGTTTAATGGATATGACTTCCGGAACGGCAACCCTGCGCCATCCCTCCGGCACACCATCCACAACCTTAACATGCTCGTGCCCCGGAAAGCGAAGCCGCACGAACCATTCCCTGTAGAGTAGCCGTGCCGATTCTTCGAGTAACTGGATGCGGCGGCGGTTGTTTTCGATGAGGTCGTCGTAGGCGGATAGGATGTCAGCTATCCCTATTTGTTCTTGTAGTGGAGGTAGTTCAACTTCAAAACCCTTTATTTTATACAGCCCTAACTTGCCTTGAGCTGCACCTGAAGCTATATAGTTAAAAGTGGACTTCTGCCCCACAAGAAGAAACTTGAGAAAGTTTGGATCGCATACATCCTTATTGATGGTTATCTTAGCTGCATTTTCTGTAAGATTTGCACCATCAAATTCGGGTGTTATGTACCCAATATCCCCAATATTCGCTCCAACGATAGTTATTACGACATCTTCAGTGTTTACAATGTAGTTTTTTATTATAGAGTATGTATCATCTGCAAGGTAACGAGGCTCACTGAAATGAATCTTCCCACCATATATGTCTCTGGCTCTTATATATGGATAATTTGTAGGATACTCTTGGAGGTTATGTCCTTTAGGAAGACGCTTTCCCCCCTTGATTGTAGCAATTTGTTCAAGAGAGTATTTATTGAGAATCATATCCCCAACCCCTCAAAATTCTTCTTAATAGTCGCTGCAAGCTTAACAGCCTCATCATTCAAGTCATTCAACTCCACATGAATATCCCGCATGGTTTCTTCAAAGTCGAAATCCGCGTCCACCTCTTCCGGTGCCACACCAACATAACGTCCCGGAGTCAAGCTCCAGTCGTTGGCTTCAATCTCGGATCGGTCTACTAATTTGACCAACCCTTCAACATCGCGGAGCTTCGCTTCTGGAAAGCGCTCGGTCATCCAGCAAGCTTGACGGTGGAAATAGCGAACCAGCTTAAGTTCATCCACTGCGACCTTGCGTGCCTCATCTGCTGCTTTGCGAGTACGGATAATATCCCGATTAACCCAGCTATCACAATCTCGAGCGGCACATTCGGCTTCGCAGGTTTCGATAAGTTTACAAGCCAATTTGTAGAGCAGGTCGATCTGCTTGATCAAATCACGACTGGCATCTGCAAGAGGAGCAAGCCTTTCAACGGTTGCGTTCAATTTAGCGTTGCTGACATCTTGCCCCTGCCACGCTTCAACCTGTTCGATAATGGACCCCTTAAAACCATCCACGTCTTTATGGAAAGCAGCCAAAGCTGTTTCATATTCTTTTAGAGGAGCCGCATGTTCCGCGTCATTGGCAAGAGTTTTGACAAAAGGAGTCATTGCGGACTGCAATGTATCCAAAGCCGCCACAAAAGAAGGTAAAGGCTCTATAACTTCGCCATTATCCCCGTGGCCAGTAAAACAACCTTCCCCTTCACTAAGCACTCGTTGGCAATACCCGGCAACTAGATCAAGATAGTTCTCTTCCTGCCCACGGTATAGCCAAACAATAGCTAAAAGATTCTGCTGCTGTTCAGGGCTGAAATCGTAAATCTTACGCGTAACCTTGCGATAGACATTTCTTGCATCAATCATAAGCACTTTGTCTTTGTGCTCCTCCGGCTTGTTACGATTCAGAAACCATAACTCACAAGGTACGGTACGGGTGTAGAAAAAATTAGAACGAATAGCGACCATGGCATCTACATCACCGGTCTCAACAAGCTTCTGGCGCACCTTGGCTTCGCCTCCGCCCGCACTGGATGCCTGAGAGGACATAACAAATCCAGCACGTCCGGTTTCACTCAAATAGCTGTAAAAATAGCTGATCCAAATGTAGTTACCATTAGAGACTTTGCCCTTCTTATTTACACCCGGCAAACCGAACGGAAGACGAGGGTCAGTCTTGACCTTTTCTGCATCGATCTCATCTACATTAAAAGGAGGGTTAGCCATTACGTACTCAGCTTTGCCGAGCAGTTCATGTGGATCTTCGTAATAGGTAATGGCCTTCTGAATATCGCCTTCTAAACCGTGTACAGCCAGATTCATCTTAGCAAGTCTGATTGTAGTGGCGTTCTTTTCAAGCCCTCGAAAAGTCAGCTTTTCATTAGGATTCTGATGAAGCTGCTCAACAAATCTAGCACCCTGCACAAACATACCACCGGAACCACAAGCAGGGTCAATCACCGTGCCATGATTTGGTTCAAGAATGTTAGCTATCAAAGACACAAGGGATATAGGAGTGAAAAATTCACCACCATCATGGGCTTTCTGGTCTGCAAACTGGGTCAGGAAATATTCGTAAATACGACCAAAGACATCGCCCTTTACCCGCTTCAGCTCATCAGGATTTAATGTTCGAAGCAGTTGCCCCAACACTTCGTTGTCCAGTTCCTGATATTCATTTTTGGGCAAAACACCGCGCAAACTGTCATAGTCAGATTCAATAGACTCCATAGCTTCAATGATAGACTTAGCACGATCATCACTATCCGTGAGAGCAACTAGGCTATCGAATTGAGCTTTGGACTGGAGGTAAATGGAGCTTTTCTGTGAAAAATCTTCCTTGGTCAGCGGACGAGTTTTGCCTCCGCGAGAAGGAAGATTGGCGACAATATCATCCTTAACGGCCAGAAAGCGGCTATAGGCATGCCGAAGAAAAACGAGACCCATGACGGGTAGGAAATATTCGTTACTGGCATAATTGGAATTGGCCCGCATGGTATCAGCAGCGGTCCACAATCTCTTTTCGATAGCTTCTATATGTTCAAGTTGCGCCATAGCTATTTAATCTCTCCACGAAGTTGATTCAACAATTTGTCTACCCTTCCTTATCTAACAAAGAAGCCCTCTATCTGCCGCATTCCTATAGGTCAGGGCATAAGCAATTTCTTCCGAGAGATACGAAACACCATACTTAACCATAAATCGTAAGCGTCACATAGGCTCCATCTACTCATAATTTTTGAAATCCTGCATACTCACTCTTCAGCCTAAAAGGAGTG